>JBIKMG010000053.1:0-12538 GCA_044359385.1 Coxiellaceae bacterium | reverse complement strand
CCTTTCGACCCCATCAAGCATTGAACTTAGATACACCATTCGCCTACTATGAGAAACTCAATTGCGGAGGCCTTCAGTCCCATATGTCTTGAACGCATACATCGACTTGACTTGGAAAGGTGGGCGGAGCAATATAAGCAGCGTAACGCGCGTCCCTCTAAGTTGAACGGAGGTTCCTTATGGGACGTAAACGAAATGCTGGCCTCATCAAACGTGGTGAAGTCTGGCATATTGAAAAACAACTCTTCGGTCAGCGCATTCGAGAAAGCTGTGGCACTGGCGACCTCGCCCAAGCCGAAATCTTTCTAGCGCGTAAAATCGAAGAAGCGCGTCAAGCCAAAGTATATGGTGTTCGCCCATCCCGATCATTTCGGGATGCGGCCACCAAATACTTAAACGAGCAAGGGCACAAATCGAGCATTGCAAGCGATGCGCAACGATTAAGAACACTTGATCCGTTTATTGGTGAGACAGCATTAGATGTCGTCAATATGGGAGCGTTGCAGGCTTATATTCGGGCTAGGAAGGCCGAAGGTAAAAAGATGCGCACTATCAATCAAGGATTAAAGGTTGTGCGGCGTATCTTAAATTTAGCGGCAACAGCGTGGTTTGATGAAAATGGGCTAACGTGGTTATTAACCGCGCCAAAAATAACGCTATTAGCGGAGCCTGATTTACGCAAACCATTTCCCTTAAGTTGGCAAGAACAGTCGATGCTATTTGAAGCATTGCCTGTGCATTTACGGCGCATGTCACTGTTTGCAGTGAATACAGGTTGCCGTGATGCAGAAATATGCTCTTTAAAATGGGAATGGGAAGTACAGGTGCCTGAACTAAATACCTCTGTATTTATAGTGCCTGGTCGGCATGTCAAAAATCGGGATGACCGATTGATCGTATTAAATGGCATTGCTAGACGGGTCGTGGAAGAGATTAGAGGGCAACACCCTGAGTATGTTTTCACATTTCGCGGACGTAGGTTGCGCAATATGTTAAATACCGGGTGGTGTACCGCGCGAGATGAAGTAGGCTTAAAAGTTCGTGTTCATGATTTGAAACACACATTTGGACGGCGATTACGCGCCGCAGGAGTGAGTTTTGAAGATCGACAAGATTTATTAGGCCATCGCTCTGCGCGGATCACCACACATTATTCAGCAGCAGAATTAAAAAATTTATTAGATGCTGCAAATAAAGTGTGTGTTGAAGTGACTAATACACCTGTATTAACGCTGTTAAAAAGTGCTGCTTAATCACAGTTGCCTATAACAGCGTATAGTTAATCCCCACAAAATCCCCACAATGTGACGAAACGGGGTTTTGCGGGGTTTCGGAAAAGCCTGGTAAGTTATTGATTTTAAATGGTTTAATTGGTGGGCCCACTAGGACTTGAACCTAGGACCAAAGGATTATGAGTCCTCTGCTCTAACCAACTGAGCTATGGGCCCGCTCTGAAGTGCGACCATTTTAACGACTTCCTATAGTGCTCACAACTGTTTTTTCATCTTATTTACGCCGCTTTTTCACCACTTAAATCTGGACTAGGCCTATGCATCAACATAGCCAGCATTACTGCTATTTCACGCTTCATATTTCGCCGATCAATCACTCGATCAATCGCACCGTGTTTTAATAAAAACTCAGAGCGCTGAAAGCCCTCTGGTAAGGTTTGTCGAATAGTTTGCTCAATAACTCGTGGACCCGAAAAACCAATAAGAGCCTTGGGTTCTGCGACAATAATATCACCCAATGTTGCAAAACTTGCCGAGACACCTCCCATTGTGGGATCGGTTAGCACGGAAATAAAGGGCAAATTAGCTGATCCTAATCGGGCTAAAGCAGCCGCTGTTTTAGCCATTTGAAAAAGTGAAAATAACGACTCTTGCATCCGTGCTCCGCCTGAAGCAGAAAAACAGACTAAAGGGCACTTTCGCTCTAAGGCTCCATTTACGGCAACGACAAAACGCTCACCAACACCCGCGCTCATTGAGCCACCAATAAAATCAAATTCAAAAGCTGCAGCAATCACTGGAAGACCGTGTACTGCACCACGCATAACAACCAATGCTTCACTTTCACCCGTTTTTTTAACAGCTTCACTAATACGATCTTTGTATCTTTTCGAATCTTTAAATTTTAATGGATCTCTTGCAGTGATTTCTACACCTAATTCCGTAGAGCCCACACCATCGAGAAAATAACTCAGCCGTGCACGCGCATTCAAACGACAATGATGCTCGCACTTCGGACACACCATCGCATTTTTTTCCAATTCAACTCGATATAACGTAGCCTGACAGTTAGGACATTGACTCCAAATACCTTCTGGAACTCCTTTTTTCTCATTGCTAGCGACTGTAGGCAGTAACCGCTTGAACCAGCTCATATTAATTACCTCCGTTGTTCAAATTATAGCACCCATAAAGGGCTTTCTCTCATTATCATGCTAAAAGAGGGAAAACCAAGCTGCATTTCGTAATTCACCTGAGTCAATGACAAACCAGCAGGGGAAATCGTCATTCCAGCCTTTCGTCTATCACAAAGATCTAACACTGTTTTCATCCATTCTACGGGCTCCAATCCTACGCCGACTCGCAATAAAGAGCCAACGATATTGCGAACCATATGCAATAAAAATGCATTCGCTTTAATATCAAGACTGACCATTAAACCATGCCGTTTTACTTCTAATGAATACACCGTGCGTATCGCTGTTTTTGCTTGACAACCGGATCCACGAAACGAACTAAAATCGTGTTCACCTAATAAATATTGGCCAGCTGCCTGCATGCTTTCTAAATCAAGTGGACGACTTTCCCATTTAACAAAATCCGCCATTAAGGCTGGACGCGACTCATGATTGTACAGCACGTAACGATACTCTCTGGATTGTGCACTAAAACGTGCATGAAACTGATCTGTTACTAGCCGAACCCAATTTACAGCAACATCTGCTGGCAAAAAAGCATTACTACCTCGATGCCAAGCCTCTAACTCACGGCTAGCTGTCGTATCAAAGTGAATAACTTGACCCAAAGCATGGACACCGCTATCAGTCCTTCCAGCACAAACGACAGAAATTGGCTCATTAGCGACCCGAGAGATAGCAGACTCTACTGTTTGCTGCACTGTTTTTAGACCAGGTTGAAATTGCCAACCCACATAATCAGTACCCTTGTACTGTATGCCCATTGCTATTCTTGGCATCGAAAAATTAACCTTTTGGTAGCTGTTTTAATAATTGCATTGCCTTATCCTTTAACTCCCCTTTACTATGCATAATAACGAACTCTAAGGATTTACGCGCACGTTCGTAATCATTCATTGTGATGTAGGTTTGTGCCAAATTTAAATGCGATGGCGAACTATCTTCTTTTGAAAGATAGTCATAGTCACCCCCTGTTTCTAATTCGCTATGAAACAGTTTTTTCTTACGATTAGAGAGTAGGATAAACAAAACCAAGAGCGTTAAAACCACACACCAAATTAGTAGAACCATGAACCATCTACTCATCCCCGTATGACTCGCACCGGATTGTGCAGATAAGAGAGTCGCCATCTCTGTTATCATTTGCTTTAGGCTAGCTATCTGGGGGCCCATAGGCTGAACTTGAATTTTCATGTCCAAAACCTCTTGCGATAAAGACTCAGATTTTGTATTCGCGTCTTTCAAGACCTCAACCACTTGTCGTTTGAAAATATTAAACACTTCTTGGGTCACATAAGTCGGTTTTAAATAAAACGCATTATCCACCTCTGGCTCAGCCTCTGGTTTCTCAGCAACAACGGGCGCAGAAGAATGCTGAACTGAACTTACCTGCTTAGGTTCGTCACCTGGTCTAATCAAAGACTGCTCCGGTGGCGGCTCCTGAAAACTAAACTGCTCAGCAACTGCCGATAAGGAAACAAAAAAACCAAAGACAAGCAAGACGAGAGACAATGGCTTGAGCATAACTCTTCCTTTTTAAAAAATAGGCCCATTCTAGCAAGCTTTGAAAACAGAGTCATCCACGAGCCATGGGCGGCTAGCAATAGATGGTCTTTCCAGATACAATCGCGCTCAAATTATACGCTAATGAGGAACTAAGATGAGTATTGCTGAGCCCATTGCCCCCCCAAAGAAACTTTATATCAAAACACATGGCTGCCAGATGAATGAGTATGATTCTCGTAAAATGCTCGACGTACTCCATGAATCTCATAAAATGACGCAAACAGAGAACGTGGCTGAAGCAGACATGATTATCATCAATACTTGCTCTGTACGAGAAAAAGCGCAAGAAAAACTTTTCTCCGAGCTCGGCCGCTGGCACAAGCTAAAGAAAAAGAATTCAAGACTAATCATTGCAGTTGGAGGCTGTGTCGCCTCACAGGAAGGAAAGTCAATTAAACGAAGAGCACCCTATGTCGATATTGTTTTTGGTCCACAGACTCTGCATCGATTACCTGGGATGCTAAACACGGTACTCGATAATAAAATTGCACCTATTGATATCAGCTTTCCCGAAATTGAAAAGTTTGACCGCTTACCTAAACCAAAAGCTGAAGGACCTAAAGCCTATGTCTCTATTATGGAAGGCTGTAGCAAATACTGCAGTTTTTGTGTAGTTCCGTACACACGCGGTGAAGAAATAAGTCGACCGTTTGATGATGTACTGGCTGAAATCATCCAACTGACTGAGCAGGGTGTGCGTGAAATTCATTTACTGGGCCAGAATGTCAATGATTATCGCGGTGAAATGGAAAACGGCGAGATTGCAGATTTAGCGCTATTGATTCATTACATTTCTGCACTGGATCATGTATTACGGGTACGTTTTACCACCTCTCATCCGATGGCATTTAATCAACACCTCATTGATGTGTTCGCTACAGAAAAAAAATTAGTCAACCACCTGCACTTGCCGGTACAGTCTGGTTCAGACAGAATTCTAACGGCAATGAAACGTAACTACACTGCACTTGAATACAAGTCTAAAATTAGAAAGTTACGTCAACACCGACCAGACATTTGCGTATCTAGTGACTTCATCGTTGGCTTTCCGGGCGAAACAGATGCTGACCATCAGTCCACTATGAAACTTATTCGCGACGTCGGATTTGACCAATCCTATAGCTTTATTTACAGCAAACGTCCTGGTACACCCGCTGCAGAGTTACCGGATGACGTTCCGATGGAAGTAAAAAAACAGCGCTTAACTGAACTCAAAGCACTCATACAAAAACAAGCAGATGCAATTAGCACCGCTATGCTAGGCAGCACTCAATCAATACTGGTTGATAGTATCTCTAAAAAAAGCCCCCAGATGGTCAGTGGACGAACTGAAAATAATCGTGTCGTCAACTTTCAAGGCGACAGCTCTTTGATTGGAACTGTCGTACCCGTTACGATAACAGAGGTGCTACCCAACTCTTTAAGAGGAAAACTGAAAACAACTTAAATCAACCCTCGGCCAAAGAAGCTGACACCGACTCAAACAACCAACCAGTCTCATTCGACATTGACTTTTTTTGCCAGCAATAATATCGTGATCTGATCCCTAGTTTAGCGAACTCATGAAGCTTACGAGACCTCCGCCCCTATGAAGCCCCCACTCAAAATAGAAATTGACATTGCTTGTCGAGACAAAATTCCGTCCCTCGACTGCATTAAATCAGCACTTGGGTGCGCTTGGGAAATGGCAAAAAATAGGCAGTGCTTTTCTGTTAATGAGGTATCTGTCAAAATTATTGATCGAGAAGAGATGCGAAAACTTAATCACCTGTTTCGCGATAAAGACTATCCCACCAACGTACTAGCGTTCCCATCCCACCCAATACCCGGTATCACTCACTCCTTTTTAGGGGACATTGCTATCTGCGCACCCGTTGTCTGGGAAGAAGCAAACGACCAAAATATTCCACTAACCGCCCACTGGGCACACTTGTCTGCACATAGTCTTCTACACCTCTTGGGCTACGACCATGAATCTGACGAGCAAACCGATATTATGCAAGCGCTGGAGATTAAAATTCTGAAAAAGCTAGGCTGGCCTAATCCCTATTTGAATGAATAATCTCTTTCAGTTATGATGTTCGACTATGAAAAAACCGACCTCAAACACCTGGCTATCCCGATTAATACAATTATTTAATCCGGAACCTCAAGACAAAGAAGAACTCGTTGATATTCTAAATGTAGCTTCTAATCGAGACCTCCTGGATACTGCGTCATCGAAAATGATACAAGGTGTATTAAATGTCACCGAACTTTTTGTACGTGACGTGATGGTTCCCCGCTCAAAAATGGTCCTTTTAAATGAGAAGATGACGCTACAGGCCGCCCTCCCGATTATCACAGAATCGACACACTCTCGCTTTCCCGTTGTTGGCGAATCTAAAGACCAAATAATTGGTATTTTATTAGCCAAAGATTTGCTTTCCTTATTTGAAAAAACGATAAGACCCAATCCAGAAATTGGTGAGCTCATACGAACACCTATTTTAGTACCAGAAGGTAAACGCCTAGATGCTTTACTCAAGGAATTTCGAACAAAACGTTACCATATGGCTATTGTTGTGGATGAGTATGGAACCCCCTCTGGCTTAGTCACGATTGAAGACGTGCTTGAACAAATCGTTGGCAACATTGAAGATGAGTACGACCATGACAATGCGCCAATGAATATCCAGCCTATTAATAACGACACATTTCGAATTAAAGCCCAAACACCCATCAAAGAATTAAACGCAACACTCCACACACAATTCAGTGATGAGGAGTTCGATACTGTCGGAGGCTTGGTTCTCGATACACTTTGCCATCTACCCAAAGTTGGGGAAACCATAACCATCGACCTGTTTCAGGTGAAAATATTAAAAACGAGCCAACGCTGCATTGAGTTACTCGAATTTAAACGAAAAGCCTAACCGCTAAAAACGCTACTCTATTTATAAAGAATGGAAATTTCTATAAGCCATAAAAATTCAGCGACCAATCAAATGATTCGCTCTTTTGCGGGTTCTCTCTGATTATAATGCGAGCTCATGCTTGCTCCGTATGCACCAGCAAGACCAATGGCAATAATATCACCTTCCTGAGTTTCTGGAAGCAATCGATCATACCCAATAATATCGGCACTCTCACAGATAGGACCCACAACAGTTACCTCTTGGGTCAGCGACTGATTATAACGCGTTAAATTGATCAGCGGATGATAGGCCCCATACAACGCGGGACGTAACAACGAGTTCATACCTGTCTCTATACCGATATATTTTTTCTGCCCTTTTTTCTTGACTTGAGTAACACGTGCAAGTAAAAATCCCGACTCTGCAACTAAATAACGGCCTGGCTCTATCCAAAGCTCTATTTTTGGATTTGCATTCTGTTTTTTAAACCTTATTAGATTTTCATTGACTGCATTTATATCCAAATCTTCCTGCCAAGGAGACTGAGCAACTCCCAGTCCACCACCGCAGTTAATAATCCGTAAATCGGGAAATACGTTTGCATAAGAACTTAGACCTGTAGCTATTTCTGACCAATGCGTCGCATCCAACACCCCACTCCCCGCATGTGCGTGCAACCCAACTACTTTAACGCCTGCATGATTCGCAAGCTTCGATACTTTTAACAAATCACTCGGTAAGATACCAAACTTCGCTGATTCACCTGCTGTCATTACATGTTTATGATGCCCTCTGCCTTGACCTGGATCAACACGCAATATAATTTCTTTTCCTGCAAATAACTCAGGCCACATCAATAATGGATATTCACTATCCAAGGTAACGACAACTCCTTTTTCTAATGCGAATTCATACTCACTGCGCGCGGCAAAATTTGGCGTAAACAGTATACTCGATGAACTGACATTGGTATGTTGGAATACATGCTCGATCTCTCCTTGCGAAACACACTCCATACCAACACCTTGCTCAACCAAATAATACAACAAGTCAGGTTGAGGATTTGCTTTAATTGCATAATAGAGTCGATCAACCGATTTTAACGTGCGCAACCGATTCAGTTGCCTATCGACCACCCCTTTTAAATAGACATAAACCGGCAATTCCTTTTCAAGGATAAAGTCCTTTACTTCAAGCAATGGCATCCATAACGCTGCATATGGATTTTTGTGCTGTTCTTTTTCCATCACAAATAAATCACCCAAGGGTTGATTCTCAATGAGAATATGATGCAATTGCTGACATAATTTATCTGCTTTACTTTCATCAACGACAAATGTTAAGTTCAAATCACTTGCTGCCTGTGACAATAAATACACTTTGTGCATTTTAAACTGGGTAAACACCTCACTTAAATCAGATAAAATAGAGCGAATACCAGAACCCACTAAACTAATAGCAGCACAAGGTCCGATCGTTGATGCACTCGCAAAGCTATTTAAATCGTTGAGTAACCGATCTATAGACTCTGTATCGAGCAGATTAGCCGCTGTATCTAAAGAGACGGTAATACAGGATTCTGATGTACTCATCAAATCAACTGACAACCCATGTTTTTTAAAACAAGAAAATACATCATACAAAAAACCAACCGAACGCCACATCGATACTCCTTCAATCGACACCAAGAGTACGTTTTTTTTAAGGCTAATAGACTTAATAACTGCATCTATATTCGATCCATCCCAAGAGACACAAGTTCCCGGTTTTTCTTTTTCAGTTGTTTTTTTAATCCATAAGGGTATCTTTGCGTGCTTAAGTGGAGCCAAGGAATTTGGATGAAGCACTTTTCCACCCATCGCTGCTATTTCTTGGGCTTCATCATAACCCAAATGAGAAATAATACGTGCTTGATGAACTAAGCGCGGATTTGCTGTGTAAACACCGGCCACATCTGTCCATATTTCACAAGCGACAGCACCTATTTTAACGGCTAAATACGCAGCTGACACATCCGATCCACCCCGGCCTAATAATACCGTTTCACCTCTATCATTTTTAGCAATAAAACCTTGCGTGACCACTAAATTTGTATCTAATGCATTTAGTTTGTCCCGTGTTTTTTTATCAAATTCTGCATGACAGACTGCTGCTAAATAATCGTTATCGCCATATCCACCCGTAGTCTGCAATAAATCTGTAGCATCCATCCAGCTTACTGATAGAAATTCACTGCCCACTCGAGTTAATGCACGCTCACCTACCGCCATAATTTCTGCCTTAGAACGCGCACTCAGTTCTCGCAACATAGCCACACCATCCAGACGACGAGCTAGATCATCAAAATAGGGCTGAATACTATCTGCACTCACCGATAGCTCTTTACAAAAATGAATGTATTTTTTTTTCAGGGCCAGCAGCGCATGTTGATGATCCCCGCGTAACGAACGCTCACCCAACTCAGTCAACTGATCAGACACGCCGGATAGGGCCGAACAAACAATCAAAACACGATGCTTTTTAGCAGCATGTGCCTGGGCAATCGCTTTGATCTGCTGCCAACAAAAAAGACTGGATACACTGGTGCCACCAAATTTTATGACGACCCACGATTGTGACATAGAAACCTCTTTTTTTAGATGCTAAAGTGATTCGCAAAAAATTGCTTTTTAAGGTGCTAGACGCGTAATCACCCAATGCCCATTGGCATCTTTTAAGTAACAAAATCGGTCATGCAAGCGATGCTCACGACCCAACCAAAATTCAAACCGCCGAGGAACTAGACCATAACCTTGCCAATAGCTCGGGCAGGGTAATTCTTTATCATGGACATACTTTTTCTTAAGATCATGAACCCGTCTCTCCAGAAGCTCACGACTTTCAATCAACTGACTTTGACATGACGCTAGAGCGGATAAGTTAGAGGTAAACGAACGTGATGCAAAATACTGCTCTGTTTGCTCTCGGGATAAGAAAATAATATCACCTGCAATTCGCACTTGACGATAGATAGGTTCCCAATAAAAAAGCATTTCAGCTTTTGGGTTAGCCGCCATATCCTCACCTTTTTGGCTACAAGTATTCGAGTAAAATGTAAAAACCGGATGCCCCTCATATTGAGTCATGCCCTTATAGAGCAGTGTCCGGACACTCGGAATGGCTTTCGCACTCGCAGTTGCTAAAGAAAATGCATGGGAATCACTTTCCTGTGAGGCGAGGGCCTGCTCTAGCCATTGTTTGAATTGTTTAAATGGATCAGGCGATAATTCTTTGATGTGCACGGAAGATGACCTAAGTGGAAAACACCCCTAAAGTTAACAAATTAGATCCCTGACAACAAGTCTTAACCCGCTAGGTTAGATTAATCTTAATCGTTAATAGAACGGCCTGGAATACACACAGACTGTAAGAAACGCTCGATTATTTTATGCTGTGCTGGTGTGTAATCTAGACCTAGCTTAGTTCGTCGCCACAATAAGTCATTAGCAGTCACTACCCATTCATTTTCTATGAGATACCTCACCTCTTTTGCGTGCAAATTCGGTAAAATTTCTAGACCTAAGTCTTCCTTCGATTTAGCATCCCCCAGAAGCTGGTAAGCACACATACCATGGGTTTTCCATAAGCGCGTCAACAGCGCACGATTCAAACTATCGTATCTATCATAAAACCCTTGACGGCAACGTTGCTCATCTAACTTACCCCAGTCAGATCCTGGAAAAACAATTTCTTTAGTCCAACTATCCCCCATCTGTGGAAAAACTGTTTTCAGTTGTTTCATCACATGCTCAGCAACACGACGATAAGTCGTTAGTTTTCCGCCGACTACATGGATAATAGGTAACGTATCGTCAATCAGATCATACTGCAAATGATACTCACGACTTACTTTAGACGCCGTATTGCTCTTATCGTCGTAGAGTGAACGCACGCCTGCAAACGAGCCTAAAATATCATTTCGACCATGCTGTTTTTTAAACGCTCGGTTTATTGCTTCTAACAAATAGTCACACTCGTGCTCTGACATCTCCGGTTTTTCCAAGTCACCACTGAAGTCTTTATCCGTCGTTCCTACTAAGCAAAATCGATCTAAATAAGGAATGGCAAAGACGATCCGTCCATCCGGCTGTTGCAACGTATATGCGTGATTCCCTGAGTAAAAAGATTTAACGATCAAATGAGAACCTTGTACACAACGCACTTGCTGCGTCATTCCTTCTCCCAGCAGCTGCCTCCCTAATACATCTACCCAAGGACCTGTTGCATTGACTACCGCACGAGCTCGAATCACTTCAATTTCTGCTTTTAATTTATTACGCACCTGAACAACCCATAAGCCATCTTTACATTTCGCACAGAGCACTTCACAACGTGTTTTAATCATTGCACCTTTACTTTTAGCGAGTTGCGCATTCAAAACGACCAAGCGTGCATCATCAACCTGACAGTCGGAATAACTAAAACAACGATGAAAACTGTCACTCAATGGGTTATCACCTTCTTGAGTTAGCTTGAAAGAGCGTGATCCTGGCATGTCACCCTGTGAAGCCAAATGGTCATAGATAAAAAGCCCTAACCGAATAATCCAGGCAGGTCGCCTACCGGGAACATAAGGCAAATAAAACGAAATAGGATGAACCAAATGCGGTGCTCTCTCCCTGAGAATTTTCCTCTCCCGCAAAGACTCTCGAACCAATCTGAAATTATATTGCTCCAAATAACGCAAACCACCATGAACTAATTTTGTGCTGTAAGAGGAGGTATAGTTTGCGAGATCATCCTGCTCACACAGACAAACTTTTAAATGACGACCCGAAGCATCTGCTGCAATACCAACCCCATTTATGCCACCACCTATGATCAATAAATCGACTATTTGGTCCACCTTTACTACTCCTCTAAGACTCACTTAATTGTAACCGCAATTGCAAAAGCATTCAGCCCGTATATACTGAAGTCAATCAAATTGGAGGTTATTATGAAATCGATGGCAAGCAAGGTCGCGTTAGCTGTTCTGGCGAGCGCCGCTACACAAATGAGTATCGCAGCACCTGAAACCAGCATCGCACCACCTGTCGCTCAAGAAGCGAGTCAACACAGTTGCGCTAAAAAGCTCGGTGGAGATAGCTGCGAACAAGTCCGCTGCTTTGGCATTGCAAAAAAAGGGATGAACGACTGTGGAACCTCAAAGCATGCGTGTGCATCAATGGCTGCCGCTGATAACGTACCCAGCGAATGGATTAATGTCCTTAAAGGGAACTGCACACGTATCGTTGGTGGCTCTTTAACTCCACCAAAAGATGAAAATTCCTAACCGGTCTGTACCCTCCACTGACATGCCTTCCTTTTTTTCCGCGTATCTAGTACGTACCTCATCACAAACCGGGCTAATCTTATCTCTTATCCGTAGCATTTTACTTTTAACAGACTGCTTCTCTAGAAGAGGACTCTATGACTCTTTCTTTTGAGTAAAAAAACCGATACAATCAGTGGATTAACGGCAGATGAATGAGGCCTGTATTATGAATAATTACTCGAATCCCGCAAAATTACAAAGACTAACACTTCCAGCTTTCATGAACTGGGTCTATTTATGGATGTCACTGGGGCTATTTTTATCTGCTGGCGTTGCTTACACGATCAACAG
>JBIKMG010000010.1:0-40194 GCA_044359385.1 Coxiellaceae bacterium | reverse complement strand
CAATGCCAGACCTGAGTAACGAACGCTGCTCGCTTGTAAAAATGCTTTATACAATTCCTTCGTACATTGATGACGTGACATTCTATCAATCCATCGATTATTTGACAGGGCCCCATTCGATATCAATTCACCAAAGTGCGAAACTCCTGTATATGTCTCATCACACTTCCATGAATCACAAGTCTATTTAAGATGCAGCTTGATACGTTTCGTTATTTCTGGTGCGTAGTCTTGCACCCAGCGATAAATGGTCGAACAATTTAAAGAAAGGCTGCGTTCTTGTGCTATCTCCTGAAGATCATGATAAGGCAAGGCATAACGGCAAGGCTATCTTGATCTGGTTGCTGAAATAAAATACGACCATGGGGTAGCGAGTTAAATTGCATAATATTACGGATAACACGAGAAGTATCGGATAATAGCTATCTAAATCATTGTGTTGAGGTATAAAATGAGTAGAGAAACCTAAGAGAGAATAGGTAGAATATCAACAGTAGATAGAGCAAAAGACCCTTGAATTATTTTTCAGCGGGGTAGCGGTTGCTGTTTTTTTATGCCTGACGCCCATCGGTAATCCAGTAACTTTAATTTACGGGATCTTTTGGTTTTATCCCTTAATCGACCTTAAGGTTCTTTAGCACGCTTCAGTTTAATTTCTAAATGATACCCCATGGCGCTAGCATATTTGCTGAGTGTTTTTAATGAAGGCGAGTGTTTTCCACGTCCTCCCGCAGCCTCCAGTCTCGCAATAACCGATTTATTTGTATGCATTTTATTCGCAATATCATCTTGAGTCATTTCTGCTTTTTTTCGTGATTTTTTTAGCTGATCTGCTAAGTCTAACTGCAGCTTAAAGGCTTCGTATTCTGCAAACGATTCATCATCATCAAATACGGATTTCTTTAATTCTTCCTGCCATTTGAGAGGTCGTTTAGCCATTTTTAATCACCTCTTTTAATCGAATGCTTAATTCTTTTTCGGGGGTTGCCTGTGTTTTTTTAACAAAAACATGAAGCATCACAATCTCATGGTTAATGAAAGTGCAATAAAATACCCTGGCAATTCCTTCTTCCGCTTTTAAACGCAACTCAAACAATCCGTCACCCATAGCCTTCGTGTGAGGCATACCTAAATCTGGGCCCACTTGAATCATATGGTCTGTCAAGGCAACAAAGCGCGCCTTAATTTTTTTGGGGAGCACGTTAATCTCCTTAAAGACCCGGCTATTAAAATAGGTGATGTTCCATTTCATACTTTCATGGTAACAAATATGTTATCTTTTTCCAAGCCGATTTTAGCTAATATGGAATAAAATTACCATTAGCCCTTTTAGAGGGGGATATTAGCTGGGCTTTGTTGATTAACTCAGCCATCTTGCCTATCTCTGGAAATTCAAACACAGCGATAACTTTGGTTCATTCCGAGCCCCGTCATCTTGTTTAAAATGCCACAGCCAAGGATTGCTTCATTTTTTTGAGGGGAAAATTCGGTAGTGTACCGCCTGCTATTGATTGGACCCCCATTTTCTAGCCATTGGCCTGTTTCAGAGAGAACGGCTGCCTAGGTATCGATTTAGGTGAATGGCAGTTCTGGCTTTTTTTGCTCAACTGCGGGATAATTGGCGGAAATTAGTGAGACGAGAGTAAAAAATGACCGAAAAATCCATTCATTCAATGAATTACAACCCTGAATTGCTGTCGCCAGCAGGCACGTTAAAGCGCATGCGTTATGCGTTTGCTTATGGTGCGAACGCTGTTTACGCTGGTCAGCCACGTTATAGCTTACGGGCGCGTAATAATGACTTCAATGGCCAGAACCTCGAAATCGGGATTAAAGAAGCACATGCACAGGGTAATCTTTTTTTTGTGGCATCGAATATTTTGGCACATAATCGAAAAGTGGATACCTATTTAAATGATTTAGAGCCAGTGATAGAAGCCAAGCCGGATGCCTTAATCATGGCGGATCCGGGTTTAATGATGATGGTCAAGGAGCGTTGGCCGGAAATGGAGATTCACTTATCCGTTCAGAGCAATGTCGTGAATTATGCAGCGGTTAAGTTTTGGAAAACGTGTGGGGTATCGCGCGTTATTTTATCCCGAGAACTGTCTTTGGAAGAAATTAATGAAATACGGGAACAATGCCCTGATATGGAGTTGGAAGTCTTTGTTCATGGTGCATTATGTATTGCGTATTCTGGGCGTTGTTTGTTATCGAGCTATATCAATAAACGCGATCCGAATCAAGGTACCTGCACCAATGCATGTCGTTGGAATTACAATGTTGAAGAAGTGAAAGAGGATGATTGGGGAAATATCGATCCTGCACACCCAGGGCGAGAGCGAACAGCTGGCGATAAAATTTTTACAGCAGCAGAAAAAGGCAAGGAAGGCCGTGATGCTATGCGTATGGAAGAAGATGAGCATGGGACTTATGTGTTTAATTCCAAAGATTTGCGGGCGGTTCATTTGGTTGAAAGGCTGATGCAGATGCGTATTGATTGTTTTAAAATTGAGGGTAGAACTAAGTCGCATTTTTATGCTGCAAAAACAGCCCAAGTCTATCGACAAGCGATCGATGACGCAAAAGCAGGTCGACCATTCGACAAGCGATTGATGGATGAATTGGAATGTTTGGCGAATCGGGGTTACACCGAAGGGTTTTTCCGTCGACATGTATTTGATGAGTATCAAAACTATGAGCATGGTGCATCTATTCGCGATAAACAGGAATTTTGTGGTGAGGTTTTAGATTATGATTCACAAAAAGGCATGGCAACAGTCAGCGTGAATAATAAATTTGCGGTTGGAGATGAGCTTGAGGTGTTGACGCCACAAGGGAATTTACGTTTTGAGCTGACAGCGATGGAATCTCAACAGGGACATGCCATCGAGGTGGCTCCTGGTAGTGGGCATGTGGTTAGGATTCCCTGCCCGCACCCCATTGTCGATGAGTATGCGTTAATGGCAAAGACCCTAAAAGTACCGGTCTATTCATAGTAATTGGGCACCTCCAATCTGAACGGTTTAGAACAGCCTCCCCGGATTTAGTAAAAAGGACTTCGCTTTTTAAGAGCCCAAGGGTTAGCTTGCGTTAATGAGCTTGTTCCCAATTGTCACCGATACCGATATCAACAAGGAGTGGGACTTTGAGCATAGCGATCTGTGACATGGCTTGAGAGAGGGAGTCTGATGCTTCGCTCAAAAAATCATGGTTGACTTCAAAGACTAATTCATCATGTACTTGCATAATCATATTGACGGGGGCGTTACTTTTTTTAATCCATTGGGTGACAGCGATCATGGCGAGTTTAATTAAATCAGCAGCGGTTCCTTGCATGGGAGCATTAATTGCAGCGCGCTCAGCAGCTTGACGTAACATGCCTTGCTTAGAATGAATATGAGGTAAATAAACGCGTCGGCCAAAAAAGGTTTCTACATAGCCTTGTTGTTTGGCTAACTCACGGGTTTGGTCTAGATACGTTTTTACACCAGGATAACGCCTAAAATAGGCTTCTAAATAAATTTGTGCTTGAGATCGATCAATCTGTAGTTGTTTGGCTAAACCAAAGGCAGACATTCCGTAGAGGAGTCCGAAATTAATCGCTTTGGCAGAACGGCGTTGATCGCTGGTGACAGCATCAAACGGGGTTTCGAATACATCAGAAGCGGTTGCTCGGTGAATGTCTAAGCCGTCTTCAAATGCTTTAAGTAGTCCTTTGTCTTCACTGAGGTGTGCAATGATGCGTAGCTCAATTTGTGAATAATCGGCTGCCAGTATTTTATATCCGGGTGGTGCGATAAAAGCTTCACGAATTTTTCTACCTTGTTCGCTTCGGACGGGGATGTTTTGTAAGTTGGGATTATTGGAGGATAGTCGGCCTGTTGTCGTCAGTGCTTGGTTGTAATTCGTGTGTATACGACCGGTTCTGGGGTTGATTTGTTCGGGCAGTTTATCGGTATAGGTGGATTTTAATTTGGATAAACGGCGATGCTCAATTAAGAGTTTAGGTAATGGGTAATAAAGCGCTAATTCTTGTAATACTTCTTCGTTGGTCGATGCTTCACCTTGCGGTGTTTTTTGGATAACAGGTAGGTTTAATTGATCAAATAAAATTTCACGCAGTTGTTTGGGAGATGCTAAATTGAAGTGACACTGAGCTAATTCGTAGGCTTTCTCCTCTAACTCATGTAAACGGACTTGTATCTCAGTACTTTGTATAGCAAGTGCATTTGAATCGAGCAGTACGCCATGGCATTCCATGTCACTGAGAATACGGACTTGTGGTTGATCTAGCTCCGTATAGACTTTCGCTAAAGTGGTTTCTTTGTCAAATTCGGCTTTGAGTCTTTCGTATAAACGCCAAGTGATATCAACATTTTCAGCTGAATAAATAGCGGCTTTTGTTAAATCAATTTGATTGAAAGTCAGTTGTTTGACTCCCTTACCAGCGATATCTGTTAATTCAGTTGCCGTCAGGTCTAAATATTGCTTCGCTAATGCGTTGAGATTTAGGCGAGTTCCATTTTTATTGAGCACATACGCAGCGAGTAACGTATCAAAGAGTTGACAGTGACAGCAGATTCCCTGGGCGTTTAATACCTCAAGATCAAATTTCAGATTCTGACCAACGAGTAATAATTGCGGGTTACTGAAGAGTGTTTGGAGTTCAACAAGCAGCCATTCGCGATTAAGTTGTTTGGGTGCACCTAAATAATCGTGCCCTATCGGAAAATAAGCAGCTTCACCAGATTTGCACGACAAAGAAAATCCAACCAATGCTGCAACGTGTGGATGAATGCTGTCAGTCTCAGTATGAAAGGCAACGCAACCTGCTTTTTGAATGGCGTTAAACCAGCGTGTCGCGTCTTCTTGGGTTAAGATGGTTTCGTATTTTTTTGTGTTAAAGGAAGTAGATAGGGGGGCTGAGTCTTTTTTTTTGTTATCAGGGGTTGCGGTTAATTCTTTTAACCAGGTATTTAATTCACATTCGCGGACAAGATTGAGCAAGGTTTCATGATCAGGCTCTTCCAGGGTTAAGGTTTGGGGCTCTTCGTGCAGTTCGACATCACATTTTATCGTGGTTAAAAAAAGGCTGTCGTTTAGTTGGTGTAAATGATGCCGTAGGTTATCCCCGACTTTTCCGCTAATTTCATCGGCATGGGCGATCAGATTTTTAACCGAGCCATATTGTTGAATCCACTTAACAGCTGTTTTGGGCCCAACGTTAGGGATGCCAGGGATGTTATCACTGGTATCACCGACTAAAGCGAGATAGTCAATGATTTGATCGGGACGCACACCAAATTTCTCTTCAACACCCTTGGGTCCCATGCGGTGATCATTCATCGTATTAACCAAGGAGATATGAGAGGTGACGAGTTGCGCCATATCTTTATCACTCGTGGAAATGAGTACGTTTATCCCAGAAGCCTCGGCTTTTTTCGCGAGTGTTCCAATGACATCATCAGCCTCTACCCCGTTTTTAATCACCAGAGGCAATCCCATGGCACGGATTAAATCGTGTAGCATCGGAATTTGTTCCGCTAAATCTGAAGGCATCACAGCCCGGTTGGCTTTATAGTTGGGATCAAAGTCGTGACGAAAAGTTTTTCCTTTCGGATCAAAAATAACACCGAGATAAGTTGGAGCTTCATCAGCAATTAATTTTTTCAGCATATGGATGACACCGTGGATAGCACCGGTTGGAAAACCTGAGGAGGTTGTCAGTGGTGGAAGCGCATAGTAAGCACGGTATAAATAGGATGATCCATCTACCAGGAGGAGTAAGGGAGAGTTGGTCATAAGCTGTTCCTCAAATGAGTGGGGCGTAGCCGTTAGCAGCCAAGATTAAAGACTGGATTCGTTCGGAATCACTGCATGAAGGGGCCTAGTATAGCGCCAAGGTAGCCAATAGGGTACCGTTCTTTATCTAAAAAAGGTGTTTTTATGTTCAGCTGAATCACTGTAGTCCCTCTAATGGATTAGGCACCCGTTAAGCGACTTTTTTGTCAGACTATTGCCATCTTTTTTCTCCTCGTTTTTTACTAAAATAATACACAGGAGTCTCTAATCAATTAGCAAGGCAGTAGAGTCAAAAGAATACTTGAGTAAACTGTTAGCAACACTGCTTAGTTTTTAATGCGGGAGCCCTGGGAAGTCTAACCCCAGGGAGTGACTAACGTATTATTTGGAGTTATAGTTATAGATCAGGCACTTCGGTGCAGAAATCCATGGCTAAAAATGACCGTTTGTAGGTTGACCGAGAATTTCTGCCTTTCCTGTTTTTTCGTTTGTTAGATGATCGAGGTAAAGATGGTTAAGTCAGAACTCATTAATCGCATTGCTCTTAAACAAGGGTCTTTCTCCTTCAAAGACATTGAGGCGAGTGTTAATAGCTTAATTGAGTACATGAGTGCCGCGCTTGCCGAAGGCGAACGGATTGAGGTTCGTGGTTTTGGTAGCTTTAGTCTGCATCTGCGACCGCCCCGTAACGCCCGTAATCCTAAAACGGGTGAATGGGTTTATACGGAAGCCAAATACACCCCGCACTTCAAGCCAGGCAAAGAGCTGCGTGAGCGTGTCAATAAAGGTCGAGAGAAGTTTCCAATTTCAACAGGCTAATTCCGCGATATAGGATCCGAATACGGTTGGTTAGATGAGCGAAAGTCCTGGCCTTGGTTCTAGGTCGTCTTTTTTCTGGATTCCTTCGCTTTGCTCGCAATGAGGGAGGGAGCATGTGTAAGGATGCTTCTTTTTCTTCTCATTGCGAGAAAAGTTGTCAGCTTGACGAAGCAATCCACATCAAAAAAAAACCAGAGATAAATTCGGATTATTCCTGATCCAAAATAGCCTTGTGGCAGTTCTTAATCTTGCCTTAACAATCTGGGTGTATCCTAATCAGACGATCAGGGCCCACGAAGAGAGACTTAAAAATGAGTAGAAATTCCACTACACCCCCTATAGAGCGAACGGTGATCATTCACCCAGATTCTTCGTCTTTGGTAGATTTTGCTGCCCTAGCTCCCCAGGCCTTAAAAAATTTAGATCAAGCACAACTAATTTCTTTACAAGCGAACGCCAATAATCCGATAAAAAGCATGTCGGCCGATCAGTTAATGCAAATCATTGAGAATGAGGTGCTTTTTCCAAATAGCCCAGGAATCGTTACTGGGCCGCTTCAAGGGCTTCGAGAATCTTGTATGGATCGCTTGAATTTTTTATTGGATAAGGGAGATCTGAGTTCCTCTGAGGCAGATACTCTTTTAGTAAAAGAGGATAATTGTTTTTCAGAAAGTATGGAACGGCACCCAAAAAGTCGAGAAATACAGGCTAAACTTAAGATGGCCCATCGGAATCCAGACATCTCAGCAATTAAAAGGAAAGATCTCCCTTATTTATCGGCTGAAAAAATAACGACTATTTCCTTTGATGATTACAGTGGGATGAGGTCAAAAAAACGAAAAGACTTAAGAGATAGAATAAAGAATCTTAAGTCGTTGGGTGTAACAATTCCAGATTGTGAGCTGACGCAAGGAATCACTGTGCAAAGAACAATCCCTGGAAGATTAAAACCAGAGCAGCTCAATCGAATGATAAACGGGCGAGTGGTTCTAACCGACTCTCAGCTAAGGAAATTAACGCACGCTCAACGTATTCAATTCAATCCAAATACGCTGAAGATGTTAACCGCTGAACAGCTGTTGGCATTAGTGGATAATCCGGAGTTAGCGAAAACCAAAATGAATGCCGATCAAGTGGTCACTTTGATGCAGCATAATGGTTTATTTCCACAAAAAAAAGGGGCTTTAATAAATCCTTTATTAATGCACTTCCAACGCGTACTGGCAGTTCAATTTTTAGAGCACCTTAAAAAAGGTGCAGTTCCTGTTTCAGATCTTAAACGTATACAGAACAACGAAACATGGAGGGATTATCAAAGCAACACGTCAGCGAAAAAGAAAGCAGATAGCTATCTAGCGGTACAGGTAAGGGATTCTCAAGAACTCCGAGGTGACTTAGCCGTTTCTGGCTTTAATTCGAACCGCTTATCAAAGGATCAAATTGAAAGGATGGATGTCAATCATTGGTTAGTTGCAGAAAATTCGAATAGAAGCACTTTAATGACACGGGTAGAAAAATATAACTCGGAGGAATATAACGCGTCAGCACTGAAAGAAAACGCTTTATGCTATATCAACCTCACGCATCCTCAGATTCAGAGCCTGACCGATCAGCAGCTGACACAGATGATGGAGGTCTGGGAAAAATCCAATATATATTTATCTTTAGTGTTGTGTGCTGCTTTGTTAGATCGGTTAAAATCGTGTCAGGACTTGCCCGATAGAAAACTTGTTCAAAAGATTGCTGAAAAAGCAGGATCTTATAAAGCGCAGATACTCTCGATTACCAAACCAGCAAGTGATTTGGCATTTTCAGATATTAAACCAGAGCTATCGCCTGCCCAATTTAAAGATTTGATTCATCGAATCGCTAGGGGAGAAGCAACGGATGCGCAAAAGCTTTCTTTGGCCACCTGTGATCTTTCTCTATTCTCAAAAGAGCAAAAAGATTGCTTCCAAACACCCGATGGTCTTGGTGCTGTTGAGGCATTGGTTCAGTTTAGATTCTTAACGATTCAAAATGCGGTGACATTACAAGCGCTGTTGGGTGTAAAAGCACAAACGATTTTCGCACTGAGTGATCAAGCTCAAGACGCAGGATCGACAAGCGTCCCTGTCAATAAAGTAGATGCGAATCAAGTATCTGTGCTGAGCTGGCAACAGTTGAGCTTATTCGATACTCGTCCTTTAAAATCAGAAGTTATTGCAACCATGACTCTGATACAGCTAAGCGGATTGGGTCATACTAAATTTGCATTATCGGTTGAGCAGAATCAAGCGTATATCGCACGATTACGTCAGTTGCTGGATGAAGGGAATATCAGTCAGATATCTGCAGGCCTGATTAAGGATTGCCAGGCATTCAACACTTTTCCAGGCGACTTGAAAACAGCAATAGAAACGCAGTGTCTAGAATTAGTCGATCTGAAAAATCAGTTAAACACTAAACCGAGTAACAGCTGTAATCCCGCTCAATTGTCTATCGAGCAAATGTATTTGATCGATCTGGATGATTACAAAAATAGTCATGACGATGCTAAAGAGGGTTTACTCGTTCGTGCCAAGCAGCTCGTGCAGAAACAGACTGCCTACACGAGTCCTCCTATGAATTCACTGATGGTTCTTTACTTAAGTCCAGAGTCTATCAAGACGTTAAATCCTTCTTCGCTGCAAGCGTTGTTGGAAACATGGATAGAAGCGAATAAAGTACCTATTGCCTATGATCCATCGGCGGAGCAGCTGCAGGCACTGGTTGATCGTCGTCGTGAATTGAACAAAGGAACGGTAGAGGATGAAAAGCTAAAGGACGCGATTGTGACTCCCTTAGCTTCTGGGAATAAAAAAATCCAATATCCGATGACGGTGAAAGAAATCAATTCGTTGCGTGATAAGGAGATAACGTTCCTCACGGATTTTTGGAATACACCGGGAGTGACAGTCACAGACCGTCAATTAGAGGCTTTATTTTTACGTGCGCGCGATTTAAATGTAGATGCCTCTTTGATTGCGCACAAAGTCAGTGATACGAATTTAAAAAATAATTTTTTGGATCTGGGAACAGCGACGGGATCCCTAACGCCAGCACAAATTCGATCGACAGCAGCCGATGGGTATTGTGCATTATCACCTGATAAAATAGTGAAATTGGTTCAAAAAGGTACGCCAGATCAGGTGAAGGCACTTGATCCCAAAAAGATGAATTACCTTCAATTAAAGTCTTTGGCAGAGAATGACGACTTTAGGGATCAAACTAAACCAGAAGTAGAGGAGCTTCGAAAGAAATTTGATCAATACCTGAAAGACCGAATTAAAAAAGGGGATTTGACTGTTGATGAAGCGCGAGCATTAAGTAAGCGGTATACCGATGCAAGTAACAAGACAGAAAACAACTTGTATACAGCTAGTCTTTCTAAAGCGGAGCTAGAAAAAGAATTAGAGAAAGAGAAAAAATCAACTTTAATTCAGGTTTCAGATTTATCGCGTGAGCAAATTGCTGCAATGGATGGAACGAAAGTTCATTCTAGCCATAAAAAAGACGTAGCAGATCGTCTTGAAGCCCTGAAACGCCTAAGGCCACATGAAGAAGCCCTATTGCAGCCAGATAAGAAAGCCTTAAATAAGGATTCGGATTTTTGGATTCGTCTCAGTGAAGCTGTTTTTGCAATCACAGGGTTAACAGTCGATCAGTATCAAAAAAATCCAAAATACAGTCACCTGAGTCAACGTTTGCTTCAGGGGGGCGCGGCTGCCCGATTGGAGCGTATTTGTGAAGACGCATCAGCGGGTCGGGGTGATGAAAGAGAAAAGGTTTATCAGGAAACATTGCAAAAATTGTTATCTGATTCAAGCCAAAAGGCGTTTCAGGATAATAATCCGAGTTTGTTATGGGGACCCGAAGATCTGAATGCCTTTGTGCAGGGAAATCCGAAAGATCGCACGAGTTTTAGTGAGGAACTAAAAAAACAAGGATTGCAAAAGTTATTGGCTGCCAAATTTCCAGAGATGCTTCAGCAAGAATTTTTGGGGATAGAAAATACAGCAGATTTGATTCGCAGCGTTGATGCAGTTCAGCAAGCAGGTGTGCCTTTATCATTGATCGAATTCAAAGAAGGCTCAGATAAAAAGATTTTAAATATCGCTGAGTTAGTCAGTCAGTACAGGCTTAAAGACGATACCGGTGGAAAAAAAGAGTTGATTGAGCGCACGAGGGAGGAGAAGGATGATTTAGATCCCGCTCATCGGGCCAAAGAGTCGCAGGAATTGCTAAAAGCGATAGAAAAAGATGAGCTGCTTAAAAATGATCTGCTTCAAAAAGCCAAAGCGGTTTCTGTAGGCAGTTTTTTGGTTCACGATCATTTGTTGCGAGAAGGCATTAGAAAGCAAAGTGAAGAAAATGATAAGCAGGCAAAACAGAGCGAGCGCGAGCTAGAGCAGCTTCAGCGGGACGCGAAACAGATAAGAAGTAATATACATCCCCGGGAAGGCTCAAGTCTTATGGATGCAGCGGGAGGGGATGAAGATCGATCGATCCATGCCTTGGTTCAATGGATCAGTGGTATGTTTTCTTTGGCATTTGGATTAGGGAGTACCATTGATAAAGGTAGAAAGCTCGGTGAAAAAAGAGAGATAGCGAAAGCGGTTCAAAAAATAATGGAGAAAATGAATTCAGGTGTTAGTCCCAGAGATAGGGAGCATCTGCTAAAAATTTTAGCTTGCTATCAAGAAAGAGATAAACAGGGTATTTCTGCATATACTAACGCTGCGCAGTCGTATAGAAATTTAGAGAAATATTATCGTGAGCATCTCTCTATAGATGGAAGTTTGCCAAAAGATCGTCGGAAGTTATGGACTGTGGATGGCGATTTTTTTGGATTTAAGATCAGACCATCCTTGAGCCCTGTCGCTAAAGAAGAACAAGAGACAACAAAAAAGCTCGCTCAGGCAGGAGATCAGCGTGCAAATGAGATTGTTTCTAAAAAATTGAAAAGCCTCTTTCGTTACTTGAAGGACAATGATCAGTTTAAAATCAATGGATCGGATGGAAGTAAAGAAACATTGAATGACGCCTTAGCGAACGTGATGCATAAAAAGGATAGTAGCCTCAGCGAACTTTTAGCGGTTTTGAAAAAAGTAGAAGAAAAAGAACCACGCATAAGCCAAGCAATAAATGCGTGTCGAGTATTTAAACCCAGTCGAAAATTGCGTGACTTCCTATCGGAACAGGATTTAAAGATCTTTGATCCGGATAAAACGAGCACCGTAAATCTGCAAGGTCCCAGTCCTTTGAGCCCGCGCAGGGGGAGCTAGAAAATAAGCTGTCTTACGCGAGTGATCCCAGGAATTTGTTGAATGGTTTGAATGGTTGAGTCGAGGCAGGGGCGATCGATGTCTATTAAATTGTAGGCGCGATCGTCTATAGAGCGGTTAGCCAAGTTATTGATATTGATTCCCTGCTGAGAGAGTGCTTGAGTGATTTGTGCGACCATATTCGGAACGTTTTTATTGAAAATGCATAGGCGAGCGGTTGTGCGTGTTGTTAGTTCCAAGTCTGGAAAGTTCACGCAATGTTTTAAATTGCCAGACAGTAAGTATTCACGCAGTTGTGCGCAGGCCATTTTTGCGCAGTTATCCGCTGCTTCTAAGGTGGAGGCGCCCAGGTGTGGAAAACTGAAGGCATTTTTTTGTTGTTGCAATTGTGGATCGGGAAAATCACAGAGGTATTGATGTAAGTGTTTGGATTCCAGTGCTTGGCAAACTGCCTCGATGTTGACAATGCCACTTCTTGAAAAATTGAGGAGCATAGATCCAGGTTTGAGTTGTGCAAGCTCTTCGTGATGGATGAGATCTTTTGTTTCTTTCGTTAAGGGGACATGCAGTGTTAAGCAATTAACCTGACTGAGTAGGGTAGACAAGCCGTCAGCTTGTTGTACACGCGCGTCTAGTTGCCAGGCATTAGCAACAGAAATATGGGGGTCATAGCCCCAAACAGTCATGCCTAATTGTGTGCAGGCATTGGCAACAAGAACCCCAATTTTTCCAAGACCAATAACACCCAGTACACAGCTCTGTAATTCAAACCCCGTATATTCTTTTTTGATTGTCTCAACACAGAGGCTCATTTCTTCGTGATTGCCTTTGAGCGATCGAGTAACGTCCCAGGCTTTCAGAAGGTGGCGAGCTCCGATCAAAACGGCGGCGATGACTAACTCTTTGACGGCATTGGCATTGGCCCCGGGTGTATTCATCACGGGGATAGCTCGTGCAGTTAGTTGGCTGACAGGAACATGGTTGTAGCCAGCTCCGGCCCGGGCAACAGCGAGGAGAGACGGTTGAAACGGCTCTTTGTGTAAATCGGCAGAGCGTAAGACGATTCCGTGAGGGTCATCTGATTTGGGGTCCACCGAAAAAAAAGGGGCATTGAAAAAAGATAATCCGGTTTCAGCAATGTGGTTGTAAGGTTTAATAATTAAGGCCATCGTAGTTGCTCCCTATTTTGGATTAAAAGCAGGTTACCACGAAACAAGGCACGGACCAATTGGTGAAAAACGTGGACTATTATACAATGAGAGGATTCAATCCAATATGAGGGTCATCAAATGCAATTATTTTCCGTTCCACGCTGGCGTCCTTTCGAGCCTACGGATGTGGTGAGCTTTGATTGCGATGCAACGTTAAGTTGTATAGAGGGCATTGACTGGATGGCACAACAGACGGGTCATGGTCCTGCTGTTGAAGCGTTAACTTATGTTGCTATGCGAAAAACGGGAATCAATGCTTCTTTGTATCGAGACCGATTAGAGTTGGTTCGTCCAAATCAAGCCTTAGCAGATCAGTTGGTGGATGCGTATTATGAAAATGCAACGCCCGATGCGAAAGCAGTGATCGATGTGTTAAAAGGAGCGGGTAAAATAGTCTGTGTGTTATCCGCGGGGTTACATCAACCGGTATCTGGTTTTGCTGCTCGATTGGGAATTGATTTAAATTATGTGCGTGCAGTGCCGCTCATCTTTTCTGAGCAAGGTGAGTATAAGGATTATGATCACAACAGTTTGTTTGTCGAGATGAATGGTAAGGCAACTTGGTTGCAGCAACAGTTCGAGGATAAGGTTTGTGTTCATATTGGAGATGGGTTGAACGATGTTGCGGTTAAAGATGTGGGTGTGCACTTAGTTGGTTTTGGCGGAGGTCACTTATACCCACATGTGGCAGCTCATTGTAGCCGCTATATCGTACAAAATTCATTAGCGCCGCTTTTGTCTTTAGTATTGACTCAAGAAGAGGTGAATGGATTGGATCCAATGCATCAAGAAATCGTGGGCAAAGGGGATCGGATGATTTCTCAGCAAGGGGTTCGTTTTGAGGCAACTCCGGGGGCGGGTGTATGTTAACGTGTTTGACGAATGAAGATGCATTGCGTTTAATTCGAAAAACGACGCAGAAAGCGTTTTTTAGTCAGTTGGTCCATGCGTTACAGAATAGTCCTTCTGGATTAGATCTGCGAGAAGATCAGGGTGAATGGATGACTGTGAGTAGTCCGAACCATCAGCTTTCTCGCCTGTTTAATAATCAGCAGGAAAGCAGTCACTGGGCGATTTGGTCTGACTTCCAAAGCATGTCTCCCTTATTGATGGCGTCGTGGTTTTGGTGGCAACCTTTATTGCAAGGAGCCGTGAACGTTTTACCGTTACCACACGCACGAGCTCAATCCCTGTCGCTCGTTGATCTGAATAGAGAGAGTATTTGGACAGTCGTGGCAGCTGTTTATACACGTGGGATAGATGAAGTTTATTTGCTAGAGAATGAGGCATGGTTATCTGTACTGAAACCGTTGCCGGTTTCGATTCAGTTTGTAAAAAATCGAGATGAAATAAAAAATACGCTTAGCGTAAAGCCAGAGCCAACAACGATTCAGCCATCAGATTGGTATTCGTTATTCCGATTGTTATATCGACTCAGTGATGAGCTTTGTGTAGGACAGCGAGTGAGTTTAAGTCAGCACTTAGCTCATCCGGATCAGGTTTTAGATCGGTTACTCACGTATTAATAGGAATCTGGAATTAAACTTGCGAAGCGAAGAGCCGTGGTCGATAGTGTTACTCAATTGGATTGCAAGGAGGCACTATGCGAATCGGAAAGGCGGCTCGAGTTCAAGAAGCAGTATGGTCATCGCGACTGAAAAAATGGAGTGGTTATGAGGTCAATGTCGCAGCAGATTGGGGATTGTTATTGGGACTAGACCCATCTTTAGTCGTTTGGCTGGGTATGGATCAAATAGCCGATGGTTTGCGTTTGCAATTTCAGTCAGATTTAGGTCTTATTTGGGCAGATTTAACCGGGTCTCCTTCGTCTTGCCTACGGGTTGCCTTGCGCTGGAAAACAGATGATATGTCAGCTATTTTGCACGGCCGAATTTATTCACAAAGTTCAAAGACACAGTGGTCGTTATCGGAGCCAATTGTTATTGATTATTTGCCGGTGATGGTCGTTAGTGATCATGATTGGTATGATTTGTTGATGACAAAAATATATAACGATAATTTTCAGATTTATATTCGTAATTTTTATCGGTTATTGGCATCGCCCAATCATCAATTTTTATTGTTAGAAGCGACTCATTTGATAGATACGCAGTACTCGTGGAAAAATAAAATACCAGAAGTCAGTGATCAGGCGCAGTTATTGAAGCCGAAGTCTGCAGAGGAACAATTTTTAAAATATATTTTACCCGAGCACACTGAGTTTACAATCGATGCGGCAGAAAAGGCAGTTGCGGGTGAAAAGGAACTTCTTTTTCAAAACTTGTTGAATGGATTAAATTGACTTTGTGTTTTTTAGCTCAAAAGCTAACGGAGGAATGGCGACGGTTGCTCAGTCTTTCGCTTCTTCATCCAGAAAAACAGCATTGTGGTAAACATGTTGCACATCATCCAGGTCTTCTAAGCGATCAATAAGCGCAAGCATTTGCTCACTTTGCTCAGCAGATAGTTCGACTTCAACAGAAGCCGTGAGCGTAATTTCAGCAACGTCTGGTTCCAGGCCAGCCTTCTCTATTTTTATTTTAACGGCTTCAAATTCCTCAGGGAGTGTGGTGACATCCACAGATCCATCGTCGTTATGACAAACATCGTCTGCACCGCCTTCTAATGCGGCTTCCATGATTTGATTTTCATTGCAACCGGGAGGAAAAGTCATCACCCCCATTTTTTGGAATAGATAGCTGACTGAACCATCGCTTCCTAAATTGCCACCCGATTTGGTGAGTGCATGACGGACCTCAGCCACAGATCTATTTTTGTTATCAGTTAAACACTCGACCATAATGGCAACTGCATGGGGTCCATAACCTTCATAGCGAATCTCTACAAGTTGATCGGTTTCTGTATCGCCAGCACCCCGTTTAATTGCACGCTCAATGGTATTACGAGGCATATTGCCGGATAAGGCTTTGCTGACCGCTAAACGCAAGCGGGGATTGGCACTTTCATCGCCACCGCCCATTTGAGCGGCTACTTGGACTTCTCGAATAAGCTTCGTGAAAAACTTGGCATTTTTTTTATCCGTTTTCGCTTTTTTATGTTTAATATTCGCCCATTTACTGTGGCCTGCCATAGATCCTCCTTTAGTCCTTTTTTAATGGAAGTGTAATACCAAGTTCACGTAATTGCATCGCATCTACTTCGGATGGTGCTTGTGTTAAGAGGCACTGTGCAGATTGTGTTTTAGGGAATGCAATAACTTCGCGTATAGAATCAGCACCCGTCATCAACATTAAAATTCGATCCATACCAAAGGCAATCCCTCCTAGTGGTGGACAACCAAAATTTAATGCATCCAATAAATGTCCGAATTGCGCTTGCGCTTCTTCAGGAGAAAATCCCAGTAAATCCAGAGCGGCAGCTTGCATATCGTGGTGAGCGATACGAATTGAACCCCCACCAATTTCACGACCATTCAAAACCATGTCGTACGCGCGTGATAAGGTTTGTGTTGGATTGTTTCTCAATTCATCGATGTTGTTAGACTTAGGTGCTGTAAAGGGATGGTGCATCGGTTGTAAGCTACCGTCGCTTGCTTGCATAAACATCGGAAAATCAACGACCCAAAGAGGTGCCCATTCACCTTGTAGTAAGTTAAAGTCAGAGCCTAAACGATCACGTAAAGCAGCCAATGCATCATTAACAATAGGAGCTTTATCTGCGCCAAAGAAAATCAAGTCGCCCGGTTTTGCTTGTGTACGTTCAATAAGGGCAGTGATAACGCTTTGGGGTAAAAACTTGAGAATAGGAGATTGCAAGCCATCGTCATTGATTTTAATGTAGGCTAGACCTTTGGCCCCAAAGTTGGCAACAAAGGTCGTGTAATCCTCTATTTCTTTCCGTGAAAGTTTAGCGCCACCGGGGCAACGTAAGGCTGCCACTCGACCAGCAGCGTCCTTCGCAGGTTCGCTGAAAACGTTAAAGTCAACGTCCTGCATCAAATCACGAACGTCGGTTAATTCTAAAGGGTTGCGTAAATCAGGGCGGTCGCAACCGTATTTTTCAATGCACTGTGCATAGGTGAGAACGGGGAGGGTGCCTAAGTCAACATCGATAATCGTTTTGAATAGGCCTCGAATCATACGTTCCATGGTATCCATGATTTGCTTTTCATCAACAAAAGACATTTCAATGTCGAGCTGTGTAAATTCAGGTTGACGATCTGCTCGTAAGTCTTCATCGCGAAAGCAACGAACAACTTGATAGTATCGCTCAAAGCCAGCAACCATTAATAACTCTTTGAAAATTTGGGGTGACTGAGGGAGTGCAAAGAAGTGGCCGCGGTGTACACGACTAGGGACGAGGTAGTCGCGCGCTCCTTCAGGTGTTGATTTGGTTAAGATAGGCGTTTCAACTTCTAAGAAGTTTTCCGCATCTAAAAAGCGTCGCAAAAATTGTGTCGCGCGATGGCGGGTGACGAAGCGTTCAAAAATTTCAGGTCGTCGCATATCGAGGTAACGATAACGTAAGCGGACATCCTCACCAACGGGTTGAAAGTCATCGATGGTAAACGGTAATGTTTTGGATCGGTTGAAAATCTCGATGTGTTGAGCAACACACTCGACCGCTCCTGATTCAATCAACGGGTTGATCGTTCCGTCTGGACGTTGTTGAATAGTTCCAGTAACAAAAATAACAGCTTCATTGCGCAGTGATTGAGCGAGAGTAAATAAGCTTGCGGGTAAAGGGTTGCAAACAACCTGAATTAAGCCACTTCGTTCACGTAAATCGAGGAATATAACTCCACCGTGATCTCGACGACGATGTACCCATCCGGCAACGGTAACAGTTTGACCGATCAGTGATGGGTTGATTTGAGAGGCTTGGTGAGTACGCATGATTCTACCTTAAAGTGGGGGATATTTGTCGCACATATTACCGGTTGTAAGCACGATGTGCAATCGAGTTTCAGAGGAGGTGGAAACACGTATTTTTCGGCAATTGGGCAGAAAAAGAGATAAAAGTCGTGAGTAGAGAATGGATCAAATAGACAGATAACAGGGCGCTCAAGTGTTTTTTTATGCTTGAGCAGGCCCTCTCTGAAGAGATATTTATCTGTTTTTGCCAGAGGCCGCAGCTCCACCGGGTTGTTGCTGCTGACGTTGTTTTTTGACCTGAGCAAAGATAGTACGCCTCATTGCCTTGGCTTCTTTCTCTGTCAGTGCTAATCCTGCAATGAGCATAGAAGGAGGAATTTTCACCATAGCTTGTTGGATATATTTCGCTATCTTCGGATTTTTGGGTATCGAGGTGATGAATTTTTTTCGAGCGTCATCGTATTGAGAAGATAGTTTATCGTACCATTGTCTTCTTGGGTCATTCGGATCCATGTTCTCGAGCGCAGCTGTTATCTTAGTACTAGACAGGACGAGATCCTTGCTTTTCATTGTTGCCTCTGATTCTTCTTGAGAATAAGAATTGTTGGAACACTCAGTAAATTTTTCAGTAAATTTTTTTATCTGTGCTTGACTCGAAGTCTTGCCGACTTGCAGGGAGGCTTTGTAAGATTGGATAGTCTCGTTTTCCCAAGTCTGCGGTAGTTGTCTTGAAATGATGTCATTAAGCAGGTAAGTAAGTTCAGCTTCGGTTAGCGGATTGGCATACTCCAGTACAAACTCAATGGTACGCTTAGTAGTATTTTTGTTCAGGGAGTCGGCAATTTCAGACAAAAGCTTACGTAGAGCAGGGGTGCTTTGTCCAGTGGTCTTAGCTTCTTTTCGTGTTTGAACCGTTGCTTTGATAATGCGTAATTTACCATGAGTGACGTCTCCAGTTTGATACGTCATAGGTCTTGCAAAATTTAGCGATTTTCCATTATTAATCATAGAGGTAACTGGGTGGATGACATACGTTTGTTCTTGCTGGAAAAAAAGGCCAAATCTATCTGGATCAGTAATCAGCTTTAGCCCTGACGTGTGTGAGATTGCTTCCGTACACAATTTTTGATAGTGTCGGCGAGTCGAGTTTGAAGGCTCGAGTTCAGGTTCGAAGAAAGAGAGTTCGAATTTCCGAGTGCTTGGGTCATATGTTCCAACTTTCCCAAAAACAGTTTCATTTTTTTGATTGACAGCAAGTCCATAAATATCAACAGGCATATTAGCTCCTAACTTAAGTTAAATACGAGACTAGACTAAATTGTCTGAATAGCCTGGCTCATGCAAGCTTTGATGGATTCGTTTTCAGGTTGACCCGTTTTTTAGTCTTAGGGATAAGGTCTTTGGATTATACGTCTGGTTTCTTAGATTCTGGCTGCACGACCCCGAGTGAGACAATCATGCGAAAAGCATCCTCAACGGAGATTTTTAGTGAACGAACTTCAGTTTTGGGTACAAAAATCAAAAAACCAGAAGTTGGATTTGGTGTCGTTGGGATAAAAATAGAGACCTTATCGTCATGATCTGTTTGATTCAAGTAGTCAGCGGGACCCGTTAGAAAACCCATGCTAAAACATCCTGTGCGTGGATACTCCACTAAAACCACTTGGCGGAAAGACTCTTCTTTGGGTTTCACGAAAGCGTTGAGTAGCTGCTTTACGGTCGAGTAAACCGTGCGAACCAGTGGGATTTTGTTCATGAGTTTTTCCCACTCGTTGATGAGCCAATGACCGATAAAGTTGGCTGTAAGAGCCCCGGTGACCCAAACAACGACTAAGGTGAAGATAAACCCAAGTCCTGGAATATTAAAACCTAGCCAAGTTGAGGGTTGGTATTGGATGGGAAGTAGTGATAGCGTGCCATCAAATAAATCAAAAACGAATTTGATAACAATATAAACTGCCCAAATAGGCAGCCAAAGTAGCAGGCCAGTGATGAATTGTCGTTTCATGCGGGTTCCTATTCGGGTGATGAAGCGGTATTCGATCCCGAGTCTTTCGTTGATTTTTTCTGGCCGTTTGACTTGAAGTCAGTGACATACCACCCGTCTCCTGTTAAGCGGAAGCTGGTGTTAGAAACTTGTTTAAGCAGTGTTGCCTTACCGCAGTGAGGGCAGTCAGTTTCCGGAGGGTCTGATATTTTCTGCAAAAGCTCGATACATTGTTCGCATTTTTGGCATTTGTATTCATAGATGGGCATCGTTCATTTCCTTGCATTTCCTTGTTTGGGCACTATGTTAGCGTGCACGGGGGTTTTTTGACAAGTAGGATCTGTTTTTTTCTGTTCTCTTTTCATTTTTGGTGAGTTTTGCTTTGATTCTTTAAATAGGCTTGTTATGATGACTGCTGCATTGACCTTAGCCGGCAGTGACTTTCTTGCTCTTTTTTCTATTTGTAGGGAGAGGTGCTGTCGGCTCGAGCCTTAAGGAGCCGACATGTCTATACTGCGATTTCAGGAAAAGAAAAAAGCGGGCGAAAAAATTACGTTTGTAACCGCATACGATTACCCATCAGCCTGTATGGTTGAAGCGTCTAGGGTCGATGCTGTGTTGGTGGGAGATACGGTAGCGATGGTCGTTCATGGCCACCCAGATACGATTCAAGCAACGCCAGATATGATGGTGCTTCATACAGAAGCGGTGGCGCGTGGCTTGAAAAAAACTTTTTTAGTTGCAGACATGCCGTTTATGAGTTATCGCAGCTGTGATCGGGACGCGCTTTTGATGGCAGAGCGTTTGATGCGTGCAGGGGCTAACGCGGTTAAATTTGAAGGAGCAACGGGTAACCTAGAGTGGGCTCGTCGTGCTGTTCAGTCGGGAATTCCAGCGATGGGGCATCTGGGTTTAACGCCCCAGCATATTCATCAATTAGGTGGTTTTCGTGTTCAAGGTCGAAAGCAATCAGCGCAAGAAAAATTATTAGAAGATGCATTGGCCTTAGAGGAGGCGGGTTGCTTTTCATTGGTGTTGGAATGCATTCCGCCTCGCGTGGCTTCAGAGATTACGAGTGCGCTGAATATTCCAACGATTGGAATTGGTGCGGGACCACATACGGATGGGCAGGTCTTGGTTTGGCACGATATGCTGGGCTTGCAGACGGAGTTAAAGCCTAGCTTTGTCAGGCAATTTGCTCAGTTGAGTGAGACGACGGTTTCTGCATTGAATACGTATGCGGCTGCTGTTGTTGGTGGAGAGTATCCTGCATTGATGCATTGTTACGAGGGTTAAGATGCAGGTCTTGTCGAGTCTAGTTGCCTGGCAGGCATTTCGACGAAGTATGTCTCACTCGAAAAGTATTGGCTTTGTGCCGACCATGGGTTGTTTGCATGCCGGTCACTCTGCATTGTTAAAAAAAGCGCGAGAGGACAACGATGTGGTTGTGTTGTCAATTTATGTCAATAAAATTCAATTTAATGAGGTAAGTGATTTCGATCACTATCCACGTACACTCGATGCAGATTTGGTTTTAGCGGAAAAGCTAGGTGTAGATGTTGTTTTTTTACCAAGTGATGAGCAGATGTATGCCGATGATCAAGCGTTTAGGCTAAGCAGCGATCATTTTTGGACGACGGTAGCAGAGGGTGTCGCTAGGCCTTTTCATTTTAGTGGTGTGCTAACCGTTGTGATGAAATTATTTCTTTTGGTGAAAGCGACACGTGTTTATTTTGGAGAGAAAGATTATCAGCAGCTCCAGTTAATCGATGCGTTGGCTAAAGCATTTTTCCTGGAATTGGACGTGATTCCGGTAGCGACTGTGCGAGAGCAAAGTGGATTGGCCTTGAGTTCTAGAAATAGGCTGCTAAACCCAAATGAGCGAAGTATTGCTGATCGCTTTGCCACCGAATTTTTAAAGCCTACGCATTCCTTGGAGTCATTAAACGAGGCCTTATTGTTGTTGCCGCTTCAACTCGAATATTTAATAGAAGAGAATGGTCGTTGGTTGGTAGCTGTTCGAGTAGGATCTGTTAGATTGATTGATAACAGAGCTTTATCGGCTGCTTAGAAGGGTTTGAAGGAGAGAGCCATGTTGTTATGTTTAGATATTGGAAATACACATATTCATGCAGGCGTTTTTCTTGAGGATGAAGAGCCTTGTCTTCAGTTTCGCTATCCCTCTGCTGGGCCGTTGACTTCGGATGTTTTTGGCCTATTTATTGCGGGTGTTTTGCGAGAACATCGTCTGGACCCTCGGTCCATACAAGCGGTATCTATGAGTTCAGTTGTCCCGGCGATTGATTATACAATCAAGTCAGCGTGTAAAAAATACTTCGATTTGATGCCTTTGGAAATAAAGCCGGGCGTTAAAACCGGCTTAAATATTCGCGTAAAGCAGCCTGCGAAAGTAGGTTCGGATCGAATTGCAACAGCAACTGCTGCCGTTGAGCGTTACCCTGGTCGTGATATTGTCGTGATTGATTTTGGAACGGCTACCACGGTTTGTGCCATCAGTAAATGCAAAGATTATTTAGGGGGCGCTATTTTACCAGGCATGCAAACCTCACAGCAGGCTTTGTGTAGTGCTGCCGCTCAGTTAATGCCAGTGAGTATTGTAAAACCGGATTCGGCACTGGGCCTAACAACGGAAAGTAATATTCAATCGGGTTTATACTACGGTCAGTTGGGAGGGGTGCGTTGCATTATTGATGCGTATCAAAAAAATATTTTTGCAGGTAAAAAACCCTATGTGGTGGCTACCGGTGGCTATGCGTATTTATTCGAAGATGAGTTTCTTTATGATGTGGTGGACCCGTATATGGTACTTCGAGGGCTGAAATACATTTGGGCTAAGAATGGCGGTTACTAAACAAGGATTTGTTATCTAAACATCCTCCCTATTAGTAGGTCAAAGTTTAGCTTGTTATTAAGTAACAGGCCCAGATAGGTTTCTTGACTCGGTGAATTTGTTATGTAAAATAATAGATTTAATGTTAAATAAGAGGGTTTCATGGATATTGTTCTTAGTCGCGATACAGCCGAAAAAATTCTAGAATATAAGAGAGCATTAATTGAGGGGGAGATAAGTCCCGGGCCACGGTTAGCTCGGGTGTTGAGAAGAGAAGCGGCATTGGCTGGTTTTTTGGGTCAAGATGAAGAGCAGCTCGGGAATAATAGGTCTTTTCTAAAGGTATTGGAAGACGAAGATTTTGTAAAATTATTGTATCGCACGAAGTGCGCTGTTTTTATGCATGAAAAGGATTTGAGTGATCATCTTTGGAATCGCCAAGAGCTCAATGTCCTGCTCCCGGGTCTGCATTCCGTTTTTACAGAGACCAACGCAATCGGTAATGGTTCATCCACAGAGCACAGATATGCTTCGCCTGTGGAGATGAATTTTTATTTTTTACCAGCGCCTTGTACGACAGAAGCTTATTCGCAACCGGATGATACAATTTTATATCAGCGCCCAGGCTCAAACGTATCAGAGATTGCAGACCAGCAAGGCGATAGATGGATTCTAAATGAACAAAAATACCAGGCACTGATGAGAGAAAAGCTGCATACTATGCTCGTTCACATGGAGCAATACGCAAGCGAGAATAACCAAGAAGTTATTATTAAGATTCCAGCTTTGGGTTGTGGAGTATTTGCGAGAGGGCTTTCTAGGGAAGATAAAGCGAAGCTTCCTGGTTTGATTCAAGGGATTTTACGCGAGTTATTAAGTCAGTATTCCTTTCCATCCCTGCCATACGTTTTTTTCATGTCCGATGCAGCAACAGCGATTAGCATTCAAAGGGCTAGATCTACAGAATTGATTGTCCGGCCTAGTAAATCGGGTCGTGGGTATTTTCCGATGTTGGCAGATAGGGAGCGTTTATTCCAAGATGTAGAATTACCGCTTCGAGAAACAAACGGTAAAGAGCCCATTCTTTGGCTTGTAGGAGCAGGTGATGGAGGATCTTGGCCAGGAAATGAAGGCAATATAGGAGGTTTTACCACAGAGGGCGTTATCACGTGTTCTTCAAATCTTCTGCAAACAATAACAGGGCGTGCTGATGCTGGATATCTGGATGAAGATCATTCTTGGGAATTTTTTCCGGAAAACGCGTTAGCTCAAGCGAAAGTAAAGGTTGTTCTTTCTGAACCTTCCTCGACTCTAGAGTCATCCGTTGTTAAAGAAGTAGTGGGTGGAGGAGGAATAAGCAGTGATGTGGAGCAGGGAGATAAAGTGACTTTGAGTTTTTCTTTTTTGCCAGATAGGCTCCTCAGTGCAATCAATAAGAAGCAGCTAGGCTCAGAAAAAGCCTTGCTTTTGAGAAGGGTGTTTGGTAGTCAGGAATCAGATCTAGATTTAGATGCCCTCAGAGATTTTCTCAAGCAAGTAGCTGGGAATGAGTCATGGAATACGCAAAGAAATTTATTATGGGATCAGTTGATTACACGTATGATAGACATGAGTTTTCTCGTGGATGAATTAGGCTACTTTAGGGGTGATGAGTTTTTAGATCTTCGCAAAGAGTTGATTGTCGCCGTAGGTAGAAGAGGATTAGAGCGGTTATTTAGATCCTCTTCGGGTGTGGATTTATCACTCTACCGGCAGGAATTCCTCCAGGCATATCAATCTATTCGTCATTCTGATCCGCGGCCTCATTTTGGAGGAGGGTGTTTTGTTCCTCATAAAGAGCGTAGATTAGATCAGGTTCAGCGAATTATACAAGGTGAACAGCTTTCTCCCATAGCGTGTGGTCTATTGAAGAAAATAGATGATGCGACTCGTTCTACTGAGAGCGTGCGTCCAAGGGGTTCGTTCTAAAATTCAACCAATGGTCTTCCTATCTCAGAGGGAGCTAGCGCCTTGTTTTTGTTGAAAAGCCAAGTGCAGACGAGGAGGTCGTTCGGGTTTAAAAGTCGGGAAATAGATGAGAGTCCCTCTTCTGTATACACGTACAGTGAATAAAAAGTCTTTCTTGACAGGGTTGAATTCAAGTTGGTATAAAGACCGCTAGCCCAAATCTTTCTAGGTTTGGTATGCAAACAGGATAGCTATGAGGGACGAAATGAGCGTAATAACAAAAACAGATTTGGTTGAGAAAATTGCAGAGGCGGCTGGCATGGCCAAGGCAGAAGCAGGTCGTGCCGTCGATGCCGTGGCAGACTGTATAACAGAGTCATTGGCTAGTGGGAAAAAAATTGCTTGGACTGGTTTTGGTAGTTTTGAAGTGTCTGTTAGGAAGGCAAGAAAAGGCCGTAATCCTCAAACGGGTGCAGAAATTGATATCGCTTCCTCTAAGGGTGCGCGCTTCAAGGCAGGCAAAAAGTTAAAAGACGCAGTTAACGATAAGTAATTGTATTTTTTTGAAGACTGGGTTGTTTGTTCTTGATTAATTAGATGGCTTAAGATATCTTTACCCACCGTGAAGCAATGCGAAGATTTGGGTGCTTAGCTCAGTTGGTAGAGCGTCGCCCTTACAAGGCGAATGTCGGGGGTTCGAACCCCTCAGCACCCACCAAAATCAGATGCATTTCCTAGCGATTATGTTGCGGAGTGGTAGTTCAGTTGGTTAGAATACCGGCCTGTCACGCCGGGGGTCGCGGGTTCGAGCCCCGTCCACTCCGCCATCTAATTTGTTGACTAGAAATCGTCATTTTTTGGCAGCAACAAAGTGGCTGTTCAATCTAAATTCTTAAGGCAGATCTATGCTGCAAAAGCTGAATGAAGGCATTAAAGGTTGGGTTTCAACAGTTATCATTGTCCTTATTTCCCTTTCATTTGTCATTTTCGGTATTAGCTATTATGTTGGCTCTCGTTCAGGCTCAAGCGCAGTGATTGCTAAGGTAGGTTCTGCCTCCATCACCAACCGCCAACTGCAGTTTGCTTTGCGTCAAGAACAGTTTTCCCGTGAAAAAACGCAAGGGGCGTTAACTAAGTCGGAGTTGGCTTTTCTCCAAAGTGCTGTTTTGGATGCCTTGATTCAGCAAGAAATGGGGTTCCAAGCATTGGATAAGCTAGGGTTAACTGTTCCACAAACAGTAATTGAGCAGACTATTGAGTCACTTCCTTCTCTTCAAATGAATGGGCAGTACGACCCTCAGTTGTTGAAAATCCAGTTGTCACGCTCAGGCCTAACGCTGCCTGAACTGATTGATCAAATATCAGATAGATTACGGATGCAGCAGCTGACAGTTGGAATTTCTTTAAGTACATTCGTTTTTCCGCAGTCTATTTTGGCCCTCTACAATTGGGCTGATCAGACGCGTGATTTTCGTTATGTCATGATTGATGCAGCTAATTTTTCTGCAGGCCTGAACGTGAGTGATAAAGATTTGAATGCCTATTACGAGGCACATCAGGCTCAATATGCCTTACCGGATCGCGTCTTGATTGACTACATTGATTTAAATCCCCAGGAAATTATTAAAGGAATCAGCGTTCCACCGGTTGAAGTGAGAAAATATTATGACGCGAATCAAGATCAGTTTCGTTTGCCAGCGACTTACCGTTATGCCAGTGTTGTCGTTTTAAAGCCTGCATCGAAACAGGAAGTCATCAAGCGTCAAAAAGAGGTCAACGCCATTGATGCTGCCTTGAAGATGGGTAGGACATTGCAAAATATCGCAGCTCAATTCGGTGGTTCAGTTCAAAGCACACCACTCGATAAATTGAATCCAGTTGTTTTAGGGTTTTTGCAGACGATGCAACCTGGGCAGTTACTTGCGCAACAAGAAATCGACGCAGGTTCTGTCTGGCTCGAGTTGCTTTCAGTCAAGCCAGGCGCGATCAAGCCATTTTCAGCGGTGCAGGAGTCCATAAAATCAATGTTGCTCTCTCAAAAAATGAGTGCAAAAATGGCGTCCATGACCGAAACATTGAGTGATCAATCGTATACGCAATCGAGCTCCTTGGAGCCAGTTGCAAAAGCCTTGGGTATCCGTGTTATCCAATCACCATGGGTGTCAAAGACAGGTACGACAAGCGGTTTATTTAGCGATAAAAAACTGATTAACGAAGCATTTTCGGATGAAGTGTTAAAGCAAGGTAATAACAGCATGCCTATTACCTTGTCTAATGGTTCAGTGGTTGTGTTGCGTATTAAAGAATTCAAAAAAGCGCAGGTCCGTCCTTTGAAGGAAGTTGGGTCAGACGTGTTGAAAAAAGTAACGCTAGAGGCCGGGCAGCTCCAAGCAGCCTTGTTTGCCGCTAAGTTACAGCAGGCATTGCAGCAAAATCAGCCAGTCTCAGCTATGATGGCCAGCCATCATTTAAGTTGGAAGCAGGTAGTAGGTGTAAAACGGGCAGATAACCGAGTTCCAGCCAAAATTCTAAAAGCCGCATTTTCTGATCCTAAGGCGCCAGCTGTTTTAACTTCCGTAGATGGTAACTCAACAAGCGTTATTGAGGTGCAAAGTATCCACCTTCCTAAAGCAAATGGGGATCAACAAAAAAGAGAGCAGCGTTTAGAAATGATTCGCTCTTTCTATGCTAACTTGGACTTGGCCGCTTTGATCACCTCAGTTCAAAATACGATACCGGTTAAGCGTTACCCAGAGCGTGCTTCCTGATTGCTCATCTGATGAGTTGAACTTCTCCTGAATGCGATTTTCTGGGACACGAGCAGATATTTTGTATCATTTAAATATACACAACATTGATTTAATTGATTTTTTTTAAAAAAACTCTTTTAATTATATGAGAGTGTGCTATTATTACTTTTCGAGAGAAATCATCTCTTCGGTTTTTTGTATAAGTCTAGAAAAGTAAGATAGTGACTAAATCCTTTGTGGGAGAGGATCGTTTTTAGATAACGAAATCCTTGAGTCCTCTTGTCTTCAATTTAACTTAATCATTTGATTATTAATATTTTATTTGTTTTTCTTTATTTTATATGTTTAAATGCCGGTCTTAGTATATTGTCCCTTTTGGACAGTGTGCTATTTTGAAAGTCCCTCTTATGAGGGAAGTGTGAGAGCCGATGTAGCAGGATGCTGCCGACCTATACGCTAGGCGAAGAACAAGGATGTTCGAAGGCTCTACCCGCTACGCCGAGGGGTTGGGGTAGCAACTAACACACTGTGGTCTTTAGCAAGGATGCTAACTAGGGCAGGATGCCCAAAGACCACGCCCAGTAAGGATGCTGAACGTTAGCAAGGATGCTCTCGAATAAGGATGTTCGATGACTTGATGGGTCCGCAATGCGGGCCCATTTTTTTAGTCGCCTCCGGATGGAGATAAAAGGGGTATGCTTAGAACGCATTGTGGGCGTTGAAGTTTTCTTATTTGTAAAACCACGGACCTTATAATAAAATCACCGCCAGTCTTTATGGTGGAGAGATTCCTATGCAGCAACGATTACCGATCGTAGCCGGAAACTGGAAGATGAACGGTTCATATTCCAGTGTCGATAAATTATTGGCGGGATTAGTAAAAGGTTTGGCTAATATGCAGCATAGTGGTATCGATGTGGTTGTATTTCCGCCTTATCCGTTTATCGATAGTTGTATGTCTAAGTTAAGTTTAATCGATGTCCACGTGGGTGCTCAATGCGTGTCTGCCCATGATCAGGGTGCTTATACGGGTGCGATTTCTGCACCCATGATTAGTGCGCAAGGGTGTCAATTCGTTTTAGCAGGCCATTCTGAACGGCGATCTATTTTTCGTGAGTCTGATGAAGATGTCGCAAAGCAAGTCGGATGTATTTTAAAAGCAGGGATGCGGCCAATAATTTGTGTTGGTGAAACGCGTGAGGAACGTGCGCGAGGAGAAACATTGGCTGTGATTAAAAGACAGCTTGCAGCCGTGCTTGCTTTGGATGATAATCGGGGCCAACTTGCTCAGTGGGTTCTTGCTTATGAACCAGTTTGGGCGATTGGTACAGGTGAACGTGCCACTCCTTATGATATCATTGAGGTGCATCATTTTATCCGCCAGGAGTTAATACGTGTTGATGCAGAAGCAGGACAGTTGATCTGTATACTATACGGTGGTAGTGTCAAGGCCGAAAACGCAGGTGACCTGTTTAGTTTGGATCATGTGGACGGGGTATTGGTTGGTGGAGCATCATTGGATGCACAAGAGTTTTTAGAGATTATAAGTTTATGCTGCAGATATTGTTAATTGTACAAGTGATCATTGCCCTTTGCATGATCGCCTTGGTTTTGGTTCAGCACGGTAAAGGGGCTGATATGGGTGCTAGCTTTGGAGCGGGTGCGTCTAATACTGTTTTTGGCAGTTCCGGTAGTACACCTTTTTTGGTTAAAATTACGATTATGTTTGCTGCTTTTTATTTTGCAAACAGTTTGGGTATTGGTTATCTAACTACCCAGAACAAAAAAATATCGACCACATTGGATTCTACGTTGTTAACTAAGCGGCCTGTGACACCTGTTCAGGGTCCAGATGCGGATGCATTGAGTGCTGCTATAGATACGGCAACGCGTGTGACTGCAAACCCTATTTCAACCAACATAGCTACATCAGCCCACAAACAAGTGGATAAAGAGAAAGCTGAGTCGTAATGGAAAAACGAGTCTTGCCGGAGTGGTGGAATTGGTAGACACGCTGTCTTGAGGGGGCAGTGGCGAAAGCTGTGCCGGTTCGAGTCCGGCCTTCGGCATTATTTTTTGATTGAAAAATAAGGTGATGGAATGCATTTGCTTGAACAATATTTTGGGGTGTTGGTTTTTCTAGTCATCGGTGTGATTATTGGTTTTGCGCCTTTAATTATCGGAAAAATAATAAGCCCGAATCGTCCGGATGCAGCGAAGCTTTCACCCTATGAATGTGGGTTTAATGCATTTGAAGATGCGCGTATACCGTTTGATGTTCGCTTTTACTTGGTCGCTATTTTATTTATTTTATTTGATCTCGAAACTGCTTTTTTCTTTCCTTGGGCTGTGGTTCTTAGGCATATTGGCTGGGTCGGTTTTTTCAGTATGATTGTTTTTTTAACCCTACTAGTGGTTGGTTTTATTTATGAATGGCGCCGTGGCGCCCTCAGTTGGGAGTAAGGGGTTTAGCATGTCGCGTGATACCTTTCAAAATCAAGGCTTTGTTCTGACATCGGTTGATAAATTGGTGACTTGGGCTCGCAGTGGTTCCTTGTGGCCGATGACTTTTGGTTTGGCTTGTTGTGCCGTTGAAATGATGCAAGCAGGTGCTTCGCGTTATGATGTTGATCGCTTTGGTTTTTTATTTCGCCCGAGTCCTAGGCAATCGGACTTGATGATTGTTGCAGGTACTTTGTGTAATAAAATGGCGCCAGCTATGCGCAAAGTTTACGACCAAATGGCCGAGCCCCGTTGGGTTTTATCCATGGGTTCTTGTGCAAATGGTGGTGGTTATTATCATTATGCCTATTCGGTTGTGCGTGGTTGTGATCGAGTGGTTCCGGTTGATGTGTATGTGCCGGGTTGCCCACCAACGGCTGAGGCTTTAGTTTATGGCCTGATCCAATTACAAAACAAAGTACAGTCAGGAAAAAGCTTTATTCGTCAGTGGATAAAAAGTCCATTAGAAAAAAAGTGACAAGGATAAACGATGAAAAAACAAACCGACTTAGGCAATGTGTTGTCAGATCGGCTAGGTGATAAAACGGCTAACTTGCGGACAGATTTAGATACCTTAACGCTCGAAGTGACGCCGTCGTATTTGTTGGACGTAGCTCAAGTTCTGCGAGAAGATCCTGCTTTGAAATTTGATGTATTGGCAGACCTCTGTGGTGTGGATTACTCCGATTATGGAGTGAGTTATTGGCGTTCAACTGAGGTCACTGGTTCAGGTTACTCGCGGGGGGTGCAGCCAGATGGAGAGGGGCACTCTGTGATTCCTTGGAGTAAGCCCCGTTTTGCGGTGGTTTATAACTTATTATCGATTTGCCATAATCAGCGTTTGCGTATGAAAGTTTACTTAGATGGTGAGCCACCATTGGTAAATTCCGTCATCAAAATATGGCCCTGTGCTAACTGGTTTGAGCGAGAAGCCTTTGATTTGTTCGGTATTGTTTTTGATGGCCACCCCGATTTGCGTCGAATCTTGACGGATTATGGTTTTATTGGACATCCGTTTCGCAAGGATTTTCCTTTGATTGGTCATGTAGAGCTGCGTTACGATGAAGCTCAGAAACGTTGCGTGTATGAACCTGTGAGTATCAAACCACGTGTTTTAGTTCCTAAAGTAGTGAGAAAGGATGCTCGTTATTGCACGATAGCGGCTAGTGAGGACCAGTTATGAATGAGATAAGAAATTACACGTTTAACTTTGGTCCACAGCATCCTTCAGCACACGGGGTTTTGCGTTTAATAACGGAAGTCGATGGAGAGTCCATTCAGCGCTTAGATCCACACATCGGTCTATTGCATCGGGCAACAGAAAAACTAGCGGAATCTAAGCCATACAACCAAAGCATTGGTTATATGGATCGGTTAGATTATGTATCTATGATGGCCAATGAACATGCCTATGTGTTAGCTATCGAAAAACTATTGCAGGTAGATGTGCCAGAACGAGCGCAATACATTCGAGTGATGTTTGCTGAAATTACGCGCGTGCTTAACCACTTACTTTGGGTGGGTGCACATGCATTAGATATTGGGGCAATGACAGTTTTCTTATATGCTTTTCGTGAGCGTGAAGATTTAATGGATTGTTATGAAGCCGTTTCGGGTGCACGTATGCATGCGACGTATTTTAGACCCGGTGGTGTTTATCGAGATCTCCCCGATTTTATGCCGAAATATAAAGCCTCACCCTGGACAAGCAAATCTCGTGCACAGAAGAAAAATACGGCGCGTAATGGTAGTTTGTTGGATTTTATTTGGGATTTTACAGATCGCTTTCCTTCGTTGATTGATGAATATGAAACGTTGTTAACTGAAAATAGAATATGGAAGCAACGAACGGTAGGGATTGGTGTTGTATCAGCAGAGCGGGCCATTGAATTAGGTTTTTCGGGTCCTATGTTGAGGGGTTCTGGTGTCGAGTGGGATCTTCGTAAAAAACAACCGTATGATGTTTATGATCAGTTGGATTTCTCCATTCCGGTGGGAACAAAGGGCGATTGTTATGATCGTTATTTGGTTCGCATGGAAGAAATGCGCCAGTCAACTTCCATTATTCGACAGTGTGTTGAGTGGTTGAAAAATAATCCGGGCCCAGTGATGTCGTCTAACCACAAAGTCACGCCACCTAATAGAAAAGAAATGAAATCAGATATGGAATCGATGATTCATCAATTTAAATTGGCGACAGAGGGGTATACCGTTCCAGAGGGTGAAGTATATCAAGCGGTAGAGCATCCTAAGGGTGAGTTTGGAATTTATTTGGTATCGGATCAATCTAACAAGCCTTATCGGTTAAAAATTCGTGCACCGAGTTTTGTGCATTTGGCTGCTCTAGATGAAATGTGTCGAGGACATATGATCGCTGATTTGTGTGCCATTTTGTCTAGTCAAGATATTGTATTTGGAGAGGTAGATAGATAATGAGTTCTTCTTATGTATTATCAGATAGTGCCCGTGAAAAAATTAATAAATGGATTGCAAAATATCCGATTGGTCAGCAAAAATCAGCGATTTGCGCCGCAATAAAAATTGTGCAAGAAGAAAATGGTGGGCATATTGATGAGTTACGGTTGCATGCGATTGCAGATCATTTGAATATTTCTAAAATTGAAGCACTTGAGGTGGCTAGCTTTTATGACATGGTTGAGACTAAGCCAATTGGTCGTTATAAGCTAGCAGTGTGCACGAATGTATCTTGTATGCTGTGTGGTTGTGATTCGATTGTAAGGCACTTGGAAAAGCGTTTGGCTGTTAAGATGGGTGAAACCACTCCCGATGGCCTGTTTACCTTGCGAGAAGTTGAGTGTTTAGCAGCTTGTGTTGGCGCACCCATGTTGCAAGTGAATGACAAAGAGTTCCACGAAAAATTAACAGTTGAAAAACTGGATGCTTTGCTGGATGATCTGATTGCTCAAGCAGGAGGCAACGCGTGATCGAACTGAATCAAGTTTGCTATCGAACCTTACACCTCGATGAGCCATGGACACTGAAAACGTACGAGTCAGTGGGTGGTTATTCGGTATGGAAAAAAATAATTAAAGGCAGGCGTCCGCCAGAATCGATCATTGAAGAACTGAAAAAATCAGTTTTGCGCGGTCGAGGAGGAGCAGGATTTCCAACAGGGCTTAAGTGGAGTTTTATGCCACGTGAAAAGCCAGTGCAAAAGTTCGTATTGTGTAATTCCGATGAGTCGGAGCCAGGTACGTGTAAAGATCGAGATATTCTTCGTTATAATCCGCATCAACTCTTAGAGGGTCTGGCTATTGCTTGCTATTGTACGGGTGCCAGCATCGGTTATAACTTGATGCGAGGCGAGTTTTTTGAGCCGTTTAATCGTTGTGAGCAAGCGCTGGAAGAGGCCTATGCAGCTGGATTGTTGGGAAAAAACATATTAGGTACTGGAGTCGATATAGACTTACATAATCATGCGACCTTAGGTGCTTATATTTGCGGTGAAGAAACCGCATTAATGAACTCACTCGAAGGTAAGCGTGGTGTTCCTCGTTTTAAGCCTCCGTTTCCAGCTAACTATGGTCTGTATGGTATGCCAACGACAGTCAATAACACAGAAAGTTTAGCATCCGTACCCGTTATTTTAGAAAAAGGGCCGGAGTGGTTTGCTTCCATGGGGACAGAAAAAAGTGGTGGTACTAAAATTTTTTGTGTGTCAGGACATGTGAATAACCCGGGTAATTTTGAGGTTCCGATGGGGACACCGTTTCGAGCTTTGCTAGAGTTAGCCGGTGGTATTCGAAATGGCCATCAATTAAAAGCGGTTATTCCTGGTGGAAGCTCTATGCCAATTGTTCCTGGTCATGTAATGATGGAAACGAATTTAGACTACGAAAGTCTCATGGCAGCGGGTTCTATGATTGGTTCGGGTGGGATGATGGTGATGGATGAAACCACTGACATTGTGAAAATTGCACAACGTCTCGCTCACTTTTATATGCATGAGTCCTGTGGGCAGTGCACACCTTGTCGAGAAGGCGGTGCTTGGGTTTATCGATTAATTACCAAAATTATTAATGGTGAAGCCAATATGGCGGATATTGATCGATTAGGTCGGGTGGCACACAGCATTGAAGGGCGAACTATTTGTGTATTTGGTGAGGCTATTTCATGGCCGATTGGAGGCTTTTTAAAGCACTTTCGTCATGAGTTTGAGCATTATGTCACGCATGGTTGCAGTTATTTAGAGGCAGCAGAAGCTGTTTAATCTAAAGTGGATGAGGATGTTATGATCCAAGTTGAAATTGACGGAAAGAAACTACAAGCGCAAGACGGTGATTCAATTATTGAGGTCGCTGATCGGAATGGCATTTATATTCCACGCTATTGCTACCATAAAAATTTATCCGTTGCTGGAAATTGTCGTATGTGCTTGGTGGAGGTAGAAAAACAAAAAAAACCAATGCCTGCTTGTGCAACACCGGTGTCAGATGGGATGAAAATCTTTACCCAGTCAAAATTAGCATTGGATGCTCAACGCGATGTGATGGGTTTTTTGTTGATTAACCATCCATTGGACTGTCCGGTATGCGATCAGGGTGGGGAATGTGAGTTGCAAGATTTAGCGATGGGGTTTGGTCGTTCGAGCTCAGAGTACGATCAAAATAAACGCGCTGTTCAGGGGCCAGAATTAGGTCCATTGATTCAAACGTTCATGACACGCTGTATTCAATGTACCCGTTGTGTTCGTTTTGGCGAAGAAATTGCGGGTAAAAGAGAGTTGGGTGTCGTTAATCGCAGTGAGCATGAGGCTATTTCAACGGCTGTAAAAAATATGATGGAGTCAGAGGTTTCAGCGAATATTATTGATATCTGTCCAGTAGGTGCATTAACGGCTAAGCCCACGCGATTTACCGGCAGGAGTTGGTCGTACTATGAGCATCCGTATATTGCAGCCCATGATTGTCTAGGCTCACATATTTTCCTGCACACCTTGCGTAATGATAATGCTGCCGTGCACCGTGTGATGCGAACAGTTCCTCGAGAAGAGCCAACGATCAATGAATGTTGGATTTCGGATAGAGATCGGTTTGGTTTTATGGGCATGAATCATGTCGACAGATTAAGTAGACCCCTCTTAAAGGTTAAAGGTGAGTGGGAAGCGGTTAGCTGGGAGCGCTTGCTTTCAGAAATATCTGATCGATTGCGCGCTATAAAGATGAGCAGCTCTACAGATAATTTGGCTGGGCTTATCGGTTCTCAAGTAACCCTAGAGGAACAATATTTATTTCAGAAACTGATGCGAAAAATCGGTACAAAGCACATTGATTCGCGTTTGCGTACCCAGGATTTTAGTGATCAAACGAGCCGTCCATTACAGCCTATATTGGGTAAAAGTTTAGTGGAGTTGGCTGGTTCCGATGCCATTCTTGTTATTGGCGGTGATTTTCGGCGTGAACAACCTGTTTTGATTTGTCGTTTAAATCAAACAGCAGAAGACCAAGATAGAGATATTTTTTTAATTAACGCATACGACACAGAGCCTACCTTCCCAGTCACGGATCAATCAATTGTGGCTCGTTATGAAATGGTTCCTGCCTTGGTGTCTTTAATTGCAGCGGTTAAAATAGAAAAGGGCGAGTCATTATCTGGCGAATGGTCGAAATTACGTATTTATCCAGAACACGTGGGTTGGGCGAAAAAATTAGTTGCAGCGGAAAAGCCAGCCATTGTCTTGGGTGAGCAGGTCGATACGTTGGCGCAAGCAGCCAGTTTACGATCCTGCGCTAGAGAGCTTGCTCGACTAATTGGCGGAACCCTTGGAGAGCTAACGTTGGGTCCAAATACAGCCGGTGCTTGGTTGACTGGCTGTGTCCCTCACCGAGGTCCTGGTGGAATAACTGTTCCTATGGGCGACCATGCATTGGATGTTTTGACAAGAAAACCTAAAAAAGCATACTTTTTATACCAAGTAGAACCAGAATACGATACAGCGGCTCCAGCGCAAGCCTTGCAGAATCTACGCGATGCGGAGTTGGTTGTCGTTGCCAGTAGTTTTGTGACGGATGAGATGAAAGAGTATGCTGATTTTATTTTACCGATTGCGACATTTGCTGAAACATCGGGGACTTTTATGAATGTCGAAGGCAAAGCCCAATCTTTTATAGCAGCAACAGTTCCGAGTGAAGAAGCGCGGCCTGGCTGGAAGGTGTTGCGGGTACTCGGTAATTTCTGTCAGTTGGATGGTTTTGAACAACGAACGATTGATGAGCTGCGTGAAGAATTCTATGCAGAAATCGATCCAGTAACGTTTAACGAAGAAACGCAGGTAGTCTTTGATATTGCGCAGATCAAGGCAGTGACACCTCAGTTGACGCGTGTTGCACCTTATCCGACTGCGGCCTGTGATTCTTTAGTTCGTCGCAGTCAAGCGATGCAAGCGATGCTATTGCCAACCTATCGTCAGGTAGCGATGAATTCAGAGACTGCGACAAGTTTAGGACTGACAGATGGTTGTCAAGTTAAGCTAAAACAAGGTGAAAGTGAGCTAAGCCTATTTTTTCGTGTGGATGAAAAGTTAGCTAATTCTGTTGTTTTTCTCCCTACAGGCATAGTAGAAACAAAAGGTTTTGGACGTATAGAGTCGGAGATTTCAGTGGAGAGAATCAGTGGTTGATCAACTTATGGCATTACTTTGGACCGTTATCCATATCATTTGTATTTTGGTACCGGTGATTGCTTGTGTGGCAGCGTTGACACTATTGGAACGGAAAGTCATTAGTTTTATGCAGCAGCGAGTGGGGCCGAATCGAAAAGGTATATTTGGTGTGCGTCAACCGTTAGCTGATATTGTGAAACTACTAACCAAAGAGCTAATTATTCCAACCAAGTCGAGCAAGTACTTATTTATCGTTGCACCCGTATTGTCGTTGGCACCGGCATTAGCTGCTTGGGCAGTGATTCCTTTTTCTAAAGGTTGGGTATTGGCCAATGTCAATGCCAGTATTTTGGTTGTTTTTGCACTAACCTCACTGGGTGTTTATGGTATTTTGATTTCTGGTTGGGCATCCAATTCGAAGTATGCTTTTTTTGGTTCAATTCGTTCAGCAGCACAAGTTATTTCTTATGAGATACCGATGGGTTTTGCTTTTGTGGGTGTTTTGATTGCAGCCGGTTCTTTGAATTTGCAAGATATTGTGTTGCGTCAATCCGGTGGTATTTGGCATTGGTATTGGTTGCCTTTGTTGCCTTTGTTTGTTGTATATTGGATTTCAGCGGTAGCTGAGACCAATCGGGCCCCATTTGACGTGGCAGAAGGAGAGTCTGAGATTGTTGCTGGTTTCCATGTGGAATACTCGGGTATTATGTTTGGTGTGTTTTTCTTAGCTGAGTATGCCAATATGATTTTGGTGTCAGCGATTGCTACTTTGTTATTTTGCGGTGGTTGGTTGTCTCCTTTTTCGAATATTCCTGTTTTGCAGGATTGGTTTGTTTGTGTGCCAGGTGTTGTTTGGTTTGTTTTAAAAGTGGCTTGTTTTATTTTTATTTATTTTTGGTTGCGCGCTACCTTTCCGCGGTATCGTTATGATCAAATTATGCAGTTGGGATGGAAATTATTGATTCCTATTACGTTAGTTTGGATTCTGGTGACAGCTGTTTTTGTCAAAATTGGTTGGCTGGGTTAATGAAAGGAAAGTTGATTTATGGTTAACAAAATCAGTAAGTTCATTAAAAAAATAACAATGGCTGAGTTGTTGGTAGGTCTTGGGTTAACCCTTAAGTATTTTTTTAAAAAAAATATAACGGTACAATATCCAGAAGAAGAGACTCCTCGCTCTCATCGTTTTCGTGGAATGTTGGCTTTGCGCCGTTATCCTAATGGTGAAGAACGTTGTATTGCCTGTAAGCTGTGTGAAGCAGTCTGTCCCGCTTGTGCCATTACCATTGAAGCAGGTCCTAGAGAGTCAGATGGAACTCGACGAACGACTCAATATGATTTGGATGTGTTTAAATGCATTAATTGTGGTCTTTGCGAAGAGGCGTGTCCAGTCGATTCGATTGTATTAACCGATGAAATGCATTACACCATTCATCAACGAGGCGATAACATTGTTTCCAAAGAAAAACTATTGGAAATCGGTGATATTTACGAAAAGAAATTGGCTGAGCATCGTGTATTAGATGAGCCATATCGCTAAAGGAAGCAGTAAACGATGATACCTGTAAATGAAATTGTATTTTATATTTGTGCTGCGGCGCTAATTGTATCTTCTCTTTGTGTGATTTTAAACAGAAATCCAGTGCAAAGTGTGTTGTCACTGGTGGTGTGTTTCTTATCTGCTGCTGTCTTGTGGATGTTGATCCAAGCAGAATTTTTGTCCCTGGTTTTGATTTTTGTTTATGTCGGTGCTGTGATGACCTTATTTTTATTCGTAGTGATGATGCTAAATATCACTCAAGTTGCTAAAGATAACCAGTTTGCACGTATACTCCCATTAGGTGTCATTCTATTGTTAATGCTCTTTGCTTGCTTTTTTTATACATTAACAGGCAAAAATTTGGCGCCATTTCTTCATCATTTACCAACCTTTAAACCAACAACGAATAACACGGTTAATTTAGGAATGGTTCTGTATACCCAGTATTTATTGCCGCTGGAAACAACAGCTGTCGTTTTGTTGGTGGCTATGTTGGCAGCTATTGCAATTGCTTATCGAGGTCCGCGTTCTCATTCGAAGACACAAATTGTATCCGTACAGTTGGATGCGAAGAAAGCGAATAGACTGAGAATTATTCCTATGAAGTCGGAGAAAAAATGATATCAATTACCCATTTTCTCGTGTTAAGTTCGCTGTTGTTTAGTATCAGTTTGGCGGGTGTTGTGATTAATCGTAAGAACTTGATTGTGCTTCTGATGTGTGTTGAGTTGATGTTATTGGCCGTGAACACGAATTTTATTGTATTTGCACAGTATTTGCATGCAGAAGCTGGCGAGATTTTTGTTTTTTTCATTTTAGCCGTTGCTGCAGCTGAGTCAGCGATTGGTTTGGCTATTTTGGTCTTGTTTTTCCGGCAACGTCAGAGTATTAATGTGGACGACATGAGTACGCTCAATGGTTAGGGGTTAGACAATGAGTATAAAAGAGCTATCATTAATTATTGTGCTTGCACCCTTGTTAGGTAGCCTAGTAGCGGGTATGGGTGGACGAAAACTCAATCAGCGTTTTGCGTCGTGGTTAACGATTTTTTTTGTCGGTGTTTCATTTGCTTGCGCATTATGGGTGGCTAGGCTGGTTATTCTGGATGGGCAAACTTGGCACGGTGTCATATATCACTGGATAATCAGTGGAAGTTATACGTTCAATGTTGGCTTTTTAGTTGATAATTTGACTGCGGTCATGATGATTCTCGTTACGTTTGTCTCCTTTCTTGTTCACATATACAGCATAGGTTATATGGATAAAACAGACGATTTTAATCGCTTTTTTTCTTATGTATCCCTTTTTACTTTTTCGATGCTAATGCTTCTATTGGCTGATAATTTTGCGCAGTTATTCTTTGGTTGGGAAGCGGTAGGGTTGGTTTCATATTTACTGATTGGATTTTGGTTTTATAAGCAATCGGCTGCAAATGGCAGTTTCAAAGCTTTTATTGTAAATCGGGTGGGTGATTTTGGTTTTATACTCGGAATAGCCGCTATCTTAGATTATACAGGTACGCTAAGTTATAGTGGTGTATTTGCACAAGCAGCGACTTTGCAGGCAACCACGATTCATGTTTGGCCCTATTTTCACTGGGGTGTTTTAACGATGATTTGTGTTTTATTATTCATCGGTGCCATGGGTAAGTCTGCCCAGGTTCCGTTGCATGTTTGGTTACCAGAATCCATGGAAGGTCCAACACCGATTTCCGCTTTAATTCATGCAGCAACAATGGTGACTGCGGGTGTTTATATGGTGGCTAGAATGTCGCCGTTATTCACCTTATCACCACCGGCATTGAGCATGGTACTGATTTTAGGTGCAAGTGGTGCATTATTTTTGGGGATATTGGCTTTCACGGAAAATGATATCAAGCGCGTGATTGCATTCTCAACGATGTCTCAGTTAGGTTATATGATGGCAGCGGATGGCGTTATGGCTTATCCGGCCGGGATTTTTCATCTATTGATGCATGGTTGTTTTAAAGCGTTATTGTTCTTGGCTGCGGGTTCAGTT
>JBIKMG010000052.1:0-12775 GCA_044359385.1 Coxiellaceae bacterium | reverse complement strand
CTGCGCAGAAAATAATCTCAAAGTCATCTGGAATTTTAAGCACTTTACGCATATTAGTATGCAATTGATCGACAATTTCACTAAAAACAGAACCACGATGAGAGACCTCGGCAATGGAGATCTCGGTGCCTTTATAGTTTAAAAACTCTGCACGCACTTGCTGCATCACATCAACTGGCAGCATCGAAGGTCCCGGGGAGAAATTGTAATTTTGTTTTTTCATCACTCATACCTCATCGTCAATCAATTACATCCGTAGCAGTGAGTTACTCTTCTCTTATTAACTCCGCTGGAATAGCCTCCATCCCAACAATATGCTCGCCTTTGACGACTTGAATTAAACGGACACCTTGTGTGTTTCGACCCATAACTGAAATCTCAGCCACTCGTGTACGAACCATGGTTCCTTGATCAGAAATCAATAATACCTCATCTTTCTCCGTTACTTGGGTTGCAGACACCAATCGGCCATTACGCTCATTAACTTGAATCGCAATAACGCCCTGCCCCCCTCGACCAATCGAACGATAATCACCCAATCGGGTTCGCTGACCATACCCATTGGACGTTGCAGTCAATACATAACTATCTGGATCTGGAATAATCAATGAAATCAGCTTTTGATCTCTCAATAAGCGAATACCACGAACACCACGCGCTGCTCTCCCCATCACGCGCACATCATTTTCGGCAAAACGGATTACTTTACCTGCATCACTGACCAACATGACATCGCGCTGCCCATCGGTAATCGCAACACCAATTAAGTGATCGCCTTCATTTAATTCAAGCGCTATTTTTCCGTTGCTACGTTGGCGTTCAAATTCTTTAAGTGGCACTTTTTTCACAATACCTTGCTCAGTTGCCATAAATACAAAGTGATTCTCATCAAATTCAGCGACGGGTAAAATTGCCGTAATCGATTCATCTTTTTCTAACGGTAACAAATTAACAATTGGCCGACCTTGAGATACTCGACTGGCTTGCGGAATTTGATAGGCTTTCATCCAATAGACTTTTCCATAGGAAGAAAAACACAAAATTTGTCGATGTGTATTAGCTACTAACAAATTTTTCACGAAATCCTTATCTCGAACAGACGTCGCCATCTTACCCCGACCACCCCGATGCTGCGCTGAGTAACTATCCAAGGTTTGCGACTTCACATACCCTGCCTGCGACAACGTCAAAACCACCTCTTCTTCATTAATTAAATCTTCCATTTGCATATCGATAGTCGAGTCTAAAATTTCTGTTCGACGCGCATCACCAAATTGATCCAAAATTTCTTGTAACTCTTGACGAATGACTTCATGCAAGCGATCTGCATTCGATAAAATCATCAGCAAATCTGCAATAAACTGAATCAGTGCCATATATTCTTCACGTAACCGATCAGTTTCTAAGCCCGTTAAACGATGAAGCTTCATGTCCAAAATAGCTTGAACTTGATCCGGTGAAAAATGATACCCTTCGGTTTTTAACCCGTACTCTGGGTCTAAATTATCTGGACGCGTTTGTCCTGCAGCACGTTTCAATAAATCAGTCACACTACCTTGAGGCCAGACACGCGCCAATAAAGCATCTCTTGCATCTGCTGGTGTTTTGGATGCTTTGATCAGTGCAATAATCGAATCTACATTTTCTAATGCTACCGTTAAGCCTTCCAATAAATGCGTTCGTTCACGCGATTTACGAAGTTCATAAACCGTTCGACGCGTAACCACTTCTCGGCGGTGCTGCAAAAAAGCAGACAACATTTGTGGCAAGTTAACCAACCGGGGTTGACCCTTATCTAACGCAACCATATTGATACCAAATACGGTTTGCAGCTGCGTCATGCTATACAGTTTATTCAATATGACATCTGCTTGCTCTCCGCGACGAAGCTCGATTACCATGCGCATGCCTTTTTTATCGGATTCATCACGTAAACCCGTGATTCCCTCAATACGCTTATCACGAACCAACTCAGCAATTTTTTCCAGCAAGCGTGCTTTGTTCACTTGATACGGTAACTCATGAACAACAATTGTCGATTTATTAGTTTTTTCATTTTCTTCAATTTCAGTTCTGGCTCGAATATAAATCCGTCCACGTCCTGTTTTATAGGCCTGAACAATCCCCGCTTTACCATTGATTATTGCAGCTGTTGGAAAATCAGGCCCTGGAATATAGGCCATCAACTCCTGCAAACTAATATCAGGATTATCAATCATGGCAAGTGTTGCCCTCAGTACTTCACTCATATTGTGAGGCGGAATGTTTGTTGCCATGCCAACTGCAATACCTGAAGAACCATTCACCAGCAAATTAGGAATGCGCGTCGGCATGACCACTGGAATCTGTTCAGTACCATCGTAGTTAGGTGCAAAATCGACGGTTTCCATATCTAAATCAGCCAATAAACGATGCGCAATTTTCGACATACGAATCTCGGTATAACGCATAGCCGCCGGTGAATCACCATCCACAGAGCCAAAGTTACCCTGACCATCCACCAACATATAACGCAAAGAAAAGGGCTGAGCCATACGAACAATGGTGTCATAAACAGCAGTGTCCCCATGAGGATGGTACTTACCGATTACATCACCGACTATTCGCGCCGATTTTTTATGTGGTTTATTCCAATCATTGCCCAGCGTCTCCATAGCAAATAACACGCGTCTATGAACGGGTTTCAATCCATCACGAATGTCCGGCAGAGCTCGACCAACGATCACACTCATGGCGTAATCCAAGTAAGATTGCTTGAGTTCGTTCTCAATTGTAACGGGAATCAATTCGGCAGCGGCTTGAGCCATAATAACCTCTATTTTATTCAACTTTTTCAATGAGTTAGCGCAAATTCGCTAAAGGGAACTAGTTTATCACACTATTAAATTAAAGAGAAATTGAGCCCTTGCCAGACAAAAGTTCCCTGTGAGTATGAAAACCTGAATTTTGGGTCAATCTAATACGAAAAATCGACTACTCATCACGAGCTGATACTTGCAATCGATGTTATTTTGTGACAATATGGTCAAATTATATTCAGTAATTATTGAGTTACTCCACTTAAGGAACAAAATCCATGACACGATCAGGCATTCTCATCATCGGACTAACCCTTGCGCTAGGCGCCACGTCTTCCATGGCAGCAATTGATCCATCTCACTCTTATTTGTACACCATTACCGAGAAGGAGGTTAAGATAACTCCCCTGAAAAATGGTGCGTATTTACTCACCGGTGAGCTTTCCAATAACCATGCAATCACGATGTTTAGCGACCGCCCCTATCGAACGATTCAAAACATAAACGAAGCTGAGCTTCAAAATCAGTGGAGCCAGGGCACTGACAGCTTTGCCATTGACCCACCTAATGCCGCTTTAAGCGCAACAAAAATGCCTTTCGAATTCATTAGCATTACTCGATTTCAAGATACAAAAAACCAAATTGATTTTCAATTTAACGTGTTAAACAGTCATGCTAGCCTACCCAATTCCTGGCTAAAAAATTCCAACCTAAACATAGCGATGACCATTCACTAATCATCCTATTCCCGACAAATTTGCTTGGCGACTCAAAACCCTTGCGCTTTGCAATCAAGACTCCGCAAAAATAAAGGCTCGCCTACTCATCGGGAATATGAGTTAGCAGAGCTTAAGCTTTAGGCTCTGGGCAATACGGACAAGGGGGATTTGTATCGAGAGTGGTACAACATTTATCTGGGAACCCAGCAGGACAACACCACAACTCTTTACCCAGCCTATCGGCATCAATCACCAGAAATAGTGAGCTTACCTGCCCGAGTGGTAAAGCTTCACCCGCTCCACTTAAGGGCTTTAAGGTGTAGAACACACTTCCTGCTTTAATCGTGTTTTCAATAATGGTCACAAAAAAAGGAGGACGGCCTGCTACTGTTAAACTTGCATTGGGTGGGTCACTTTTAAAGCTATTAGAGCCAGCATCCCATAATTTTTGAAGCTCATCAGCACCTACATGACTGATGATCTTATACGGTCGACCTGTGAACAGTGTCACTTGATTTATATTAGCCAACTTAGCTTCTAAAACATACACTCCTTTCCCTGTCATTTTAAGCGTACCGATGCTTGCAGAAACACCAAACTGTGCACTGGGCATCCCTTTGGACTGTTTTGTTTTTGGCACGCTTGAACTAATCCCATCATTCGTTTGTACGGGAGCTTGTCCAGCAAACGATACACTCATTCCAAATGCCAATATACCCAAGGTCATAAAACACATGACTCTTTTCATACCACCTTCCTTTGTTATATGCAGCCAGAGGCATCCACTATAGCTTAAATTATGCCTCCTGTCAGTCATCTTGGACCCCTAAAATCAACTGTCAACCCATTTTCAATTTTTCGCCCAGTCTTAATCAACCTACGCATCTTCCTAATTTAGAAAACCAAAGCGTCATACAAGGAGCACGTGTATACTAATAACAAATCCAAAATTTTATCGCGGAGTACCCATGGTGACTAAAAGAACTAAAAAAATAACGACTTTATTTGCCATTTCATTATTAACCGCTGCTTTTTATTTTTTGGCTTTCCTTTCAGACATCTTCGCATATCTCTCTTTAATTTCATTCACTTTCTTATTTGGTTATTGGCAAAAAAACAGCCCCTTATTCTGCTTTCTCTCGGGTTTTATCTTTACGTTTTTTTTTGCATCGGTATCACTATTTTGGATCTATGGATTTTTTCATGATTTCTCAGCACTACCTCTTCCTATCAGCTTAATAGCAGGCTTTATTCTTATCCTTATATTGTCTTTTTTGCCTTATTCTATTGCCGGATTTATCTGGTCTAAATACCAACTAACCGAAAATGATCGGGTCAATTTTTTATTGTTGCTTCCTTGCAGCTATTTATTTGGCTGCCTGTTACAAAACGCAGCGATAAACACGATCCCTTGGTATTTTATCGGCAATGCATTAATTCATACTCCTCTCGCTGGATGGGGGCCTATTGTCGGCGTTTATGGAATGAGCGGATTAGCTGTGTGTACAGTAGGCAGCTTTCTACTGCTTTGGAAACATAGAAAAGCATCCTTAATGACTCTTCGTCTAGTTATTCCTATTTGGCTTATTATTTGGCTCGGCGGCTGGTTTTTAAGCCATATCGATTGGACAAAATCAACAAAAAAAGCCGTTAATCTATTATTGATACAAGGTAATTTTAAGGGGTTTCGCAATACAAAAGGAATCTCCCGATTATTAGAAATAATCAAACGCGATCATGCCTATACAGAACTAGCTAAAAAAAACATCAGGCCCAACACTGTTGTTATCTTTCCTGAAAATTCAATTCCTTCCATCAATGCACACAAAAATTTTGAACTTACAAAAAATTCTCGCCAACTAAAAGAAAATAACATAAGCATATTGCTTGGTACGTATACCCATAATTCTTCTGGGCAACTATTCAACGCCTTAGTTGCTGTAGACGGTAATCAACCTCAGGTCTATCACAAATTTCAGCTGATTGCCTTTGGTGAATACAACCCGTTTGAAAAGATGAGTGCACAAAAAACAAGTGGCATCATAGCAGGCAGAAAAAACAACACAGCGTTTATCATCAAAGGACAAGGTATCTCTCCCTTGATTTGTTATGAATCTACCTTGCCATCGGCCTCTTTTTATAAAAAAGATACCGCTACCTGGCTTGTCGCTATTAGTAATAACGCGTGGTTTAAACGAACTTGGACCGGTTATCATGCTTATCTTTTTTCCCAAATGCGGTCTTTAGAAACGGGAAAACCAATGGCATACGTCTCTAATATGGGCTATACAGGTGTTGTTACTTACAAAGGACGCACTCAAGCCATCCTACCTCCGTATCAAAATAAGACATTAAAAGCCACAATACAGCCGAGAAAAGGGCTAACTCCTTACTTATACCTTGGTTACTGGCCCTTATTTATTGCTAACTTGATGATTTTAATCACTTGGATTACCCTACATTACACGCTCAAAAATCCAAGAACTCGGATATAAAAATCCCTGTTAAAATACCTATCCAAACAGATCATCATCCGATATCATCGGACCTAATTAACCGGAAACCACTACTGATTTCAGTCTACAGGGAGAAACAGAATGCTAACGATTGATTTACTCATCGATGCAAAATGGATTTTGCCGATTGCTCCGAAAAACACAGTTTTAGAAAACCATTCTCTTGCTGTCCATGAAGGCAAAATTGTTGATCTTTTACCTGCGAATGAAGCAAAAGAAAAATACTACGCTGACCAGTTTCTAGATATGAATACCCACGCACTCATGCCTGGTATGGTCAACAGCCATACTCACACACCCATGAATCTATTTCGTGGTTTAGCCGATGATTTAGATTTGATGGATTGGTTAACTCATCATATCTGGCCTGCCGAGGGTAAAATAATCAATCCCGAATCCACAGCACTTGGTGCTAAGCTTGCTTTTTCTGAAATGATTCGTGGCGGAACCACCTGCTTCAATGATCACTACTTTTTTCCCGACGTGATCGCTAAAGCTGCGAAGGAAATAGGAATCCGCGGACGTATCGGTCTTTTAATCATGAACTGCCCTACGCTTTGGGCAAAGGATGAAGCCCAAGGCATTAAAGCTTGCGAAAAAATACTTGAAACAAACGACGACTTCTCTCTAACTGAATGGGCTGTTGCTGTGCATGCTACTTACACCGCAAGTGACCACGGTCTGGCTACTGCAAAACGGTTATCCGATGAATACAATCTCCCTGTGCATATGCATGTCCATGAAACATCTGCTGAATTAGATATCGAGAAAAAACGAAGTGGACAACGCCCACTAGAGCGCATTGATCACGCAGGCCTTTTGAATGAAAAATTTATTGCGGTGCACATGGTTCACTTAAATGACGAAGACCTAAGTCGCGTGAAAAACAGTGGTTGCCACATCATACTTTGCCCAGACTCAAACCTAAAACTTGCCAGCGGCATCCCCCCTATTGGAAAACTTTTAGAAATCACGAAAAATATTGCCATCGGAACGGATGGCGCTGCTAGCAATAATGATCTGGATATGTTTCATGAAATGCGCCTAGCCGCCATACTTGGAAAAACAACCGCAGGCGACCCCAAACGCGTCCCTGCCTCCCGCGCACTCGAGATGGCAACACTCGGCGGTGCCAAAGCCCTGCATCTGGATCATACGATTGGCTCACTCGAAATTGGAAAATCTGCTGATATGATCGCCATTGACCTAGACCACCTATTTACCACACCAAACTTCAACCCCCTGTCCCAACTGGTTTATTCTGCAAATCGATTACAAGTCAGCGATGTCTGGGTGGCTGGTAGACAACTACTTAAAAACTTTGAATTTACACGGATCGACGTCCAAAAGCTGATGATGGAAGCAAAACCCTGGATTGAACAAGCTCGTCAATTCAGCCATCATCCAACGAGTACCTAAGGACGCTTGCTGGATTTTTAGCCCCAGATTGACTAGACAAAGGGACTTTTTATTCATCGATCGCTGCCTCGTAAAAAAGGGTTAAAACGAAAGGAAACACCGATGAGCCTACCATCAAAAATAAAAATAGTTGAAGTCAGCCCACGGGACGGATTACAAAATGAACCCATTCAAATTCCAACTGAATTAAAGGTTCAGCTCATTCAAGCACTCAGCCAAACGGGATTGCAATCTATTGAAATAACAAGCTATGTCTCACCTAAATGGGTCCCGCAATTAGCAGATCACCACGAAGTCACCCAAGGTATAAACTTAGACTCCCCTATTCACTACATAGCTCTCACCCCGAATTGCTATGGACTAGAATCAGCGCTTGCAGATAGAATCAAACACATTGCTGTTTTTACAACAGTATCTGAAACTTTTTCACATAAAAACACCAATTCATCGATTGAGGAGAGTTTAAAAGAAATTCAAGCCGTTATCGTGAAAGCTAAAAAAAATAAATTAACGATTCGCGGTTATATTTCTTGCGTCATGGGTTGTCCGTATGAAGGCTCTGTAGCCCCTGAAAAAACAGCGCGAATTGCAAAAGCACTTCATGAAATGGGATGCGATGAGATCTCTCTTGGCGACACCATCGGTGTTGGCACACCGCTCTTATGTCAACAGCTCATCCGAACGATTAGACAATATGTTCCCCTACAAAAAGTAGCGGTACATTTTCACGACACTTATGGCCAGGCACTAACCAATATCTATAGCGCTTTAGAAGAGGGTGTTTCTATCATCGATTCCTCTGCTGCAGGACTAGGTGGATGCCCTTATGCCCCAGGCGCCGGAGGAAACGTTGCAACCGAAGATGTCCTTTTTCTTTGCCAAGGCCTAAACATCGAAACTGGAGTAAATCTGGCTGGCGTAGCTCATGCAGGAAGACTCATCACTGATTACCTAAAAATGACACCTCGATCCAAAGCTGCCGTCGCACTGAACCCTGTCCGATGAGCATAACCCAATCAATTTCCGGCGACTTAAATTTACCAACGCATCACTCCAGAAAAAAACTTTCTTCGCAAAACCCCTGAACACAAGCACCTATTCTTGTCTGCTTTTTTGAAAAAAGAGAAACGGTATGCCAGCTAAGAGGACTTTCTGAAGAATACAGGGCGATTTTAAATTCTGAAAACAGGAATTTTTTATGCGCTTCACGAGGATTTCGTAATTTATCTTTAGCTTGAGCGACACACTGATTGACATACTCTATGCGCTGTTCTTTTATCCGCCGCAAGCGCGGAACAAAAAGAGCAATCACACCCGAAACAAAGCGAATCATGAATCCCAACCATTTGGGAAGCCACCGCGGCAAACTATTAAGATCAATCGATTCTTTTATTAATCCACTGATTTTATCGATTTTTTTTTCTAATTCTAATACCTTTTCCGGAAGAGCATCACACGCTACCAATTCCTCTAATTCTTTAGAACGCATCAGTTTCTCTATCTCTTTAGACTGAGAAGCAAGCTTCTCTGAATAATGCGTTCTAGCAGCCTCAGTTACCGCAGTAAACATAGCTGAATAACAGGCCTTAAATAAAGAATAATTTTCTAATTTATCATCCTGAGCATCAAACGCAACTGTCGCAATTTCCTCTTTTATTGTATCCAAAAAACACAACAAAGACTGGCTAATGGGCAAGTTTAAATCTCTTAAACATCCTAACAATTGATCCATTGTTATATGCGACTTGATCATACAAAAATAAGTCTGATATCTATCGGCTTTTTCTCCCGATTTTCCAAATCGCGTAATCAACCAACCCAACAAATCCTCACTAATTGATCTGAAAAAAATATGGTAAGCCCTTGTCAATTCAATTACAGATTCCATCAAAACTTCGTGGGTTCTATTTTCACAATATTTTTCAGATAACACCTGTAACACGTTAAAAAAATAAGGATACTGCTCAACGACAGAGTTTGAAAAAAAATTCCGACGAGAAGACAATTTTTGTCGAGTACAGCGATCTTGACTCGATAGGGCTCGATGATACTTCTTTACACAACTATTCAGGGAAGATCTATCTTTATTCGACGGCAAACTAAACAGTTCTTCTAATGTACTTTTCCAAGTGTCATTGAAAATTTTTGTTACTCCATCCTCGTCTACCTTTTCCTCACGCTGGATACTTCGGACATTCGGAGAAACCACCTTTTGATATCTATTCAGTAGTAGATTTAGTGCATCACTCAATTCTGTTTTTTTCGGATTATTTTCATCGCTGACTGTACGATCTGATTTTAAAAAATCGATTATTCTTTTACACAATCGATATTGAGAATCGCAAAAGCCAGCTAAACTCAACTTATCGAGAGGATTTAATATCATTTTTTCAAGATATTCTATAAACCCATAGGGGAGTACATTAAAAAAACCAGAAAGTGAGGAAAGAAAGTCACCTTCTCTGCTGTCACGAATTTCAGGATCTAAGAACAACTCCTTCGAAACTACCGTTAAATATCGAAAAAATAAACATACAGCACTCTCCAACTCTTTATCTTCCATCATACTCTCCTCATCTATTTCTAGATTGATTGTTTTACAAACATCGGTAAAACAGTCACGGAATCCACCATTTGCGACAACAAATAATGAATGCTATGATGCAGACTCTCTTGAGAAGACCAATTCTAAAGAGTCTCCCTCCTGGGAAACCAGGAGGGGTCTTACCTTACCAAAAAACTGATGCGCTACCCCGTTAGCAATGCCCCAATACGTGTTGAGGGCCTTTTTATGTTATTAAAACCTAGAAAAACTCTCTGCTGAAAGGGACTATTCTGCGCCAATAAACTATCACGCAGCTGAGAAGCCAATTGACGCTTTTTTTCCTTCGATTCAATATTTCCATCGTTACTCACACACCCATATATCTTTGAAGCGTTAGTTATTGCTGCTTGCCTATTCCATAAAATTTCTTTTGGCTTATTCGATAATGGAAGAATTAAATTTAAAAACCAATGTATTATTCGAACAATACATGATACTTCACGGACCGTAACCATCTCCATTAGTTCTTTTTGAATTTTGTTAAAAAACTCATTCAGCTCTTTTTTATTTTCTTTCTCTTTCAAATCCACAGAAAGATCGCGAGACTTCGGAGCATCTGCAGTTAACTTTGTGTCAGTCACCAAAGCCTCTCCTTCTGGGTGACACATTTGATCACGCACCTCTACCATTTTTTTAAAGTGGGACATAGATCTTGACAGTAGTAGATTCGACACCAGATTCGCATAAAAAAAAGTACTGGGGCAGTTCTTAAATCCGTCATCCCCTCCACAGTCTTTCATAATCTCGATTAATTCTTTTGATTGATCTAAAAAAAACCGAAGCTCCTCCCTCATTTGAAAATCCATATCTCTCAACATCAAAAAAATAGCGTCATTCAACGGCCCCAAATTTTCTTTTTCTAACGATAAAATCCTCACTTCCTTATTCACAGAAGAAAACAAATCATAACTGCCTTTCAAAATAAGCCCTAATGAACGGAGAAATTGATCGTTGGTTCTACGATGGTAATAAAGACGAGACGCTTTTAATAGCGCTCTGAAAAAAATCTTGTACGATTCGTTAACTGATTTAAGTATTTTTTCCTTTGAACTAACATCATCTTTTTTGGTAAGACTTTCTTTTTCATCTGAAGTAGCACTCAGTCTTTCGCGAGAAAAGTCATTGCAAACCAATCTTAGATGAAATCGAACAATTACCCCTAATTTTAAGGTGAATAATGTTTTATCAGAATCACCTATATTATATTTTCTATTTTTTTTATATATTCTCAGTGGTGGCTTAACTACTTGACGATAAGTTTCTACAGCAGACCCCAATAATTCTTTGCATTTTTTTTGAATTTCAATTTCCTTTGGCGTTAACTCACACGGCAATAGCCTCATTGAGCTGATTAGATTAATAACTGGATTTTTGACTGACGACCGATCGTCTACCTCCGATTCCAGAAAAATGCGGATAAGATTCTCTACATCATCTAAAAAACCAAATGGAAAATCTTTTCCTATTCCACGCACAATCATTAAAAGATTATTATTATTTCCTAGTTTCGTATGTAATTCACTTAAAGCATCTATCAATACTATCAGCGCATTTCCAAAATCCTTCTCCATAACAACCTCCTTTCAATAAAAAAAACCATCTGCCTGGCTTAGTTACATCCATCAATAAAAAATAAACTCAGGCGAACGCCAATTCAAATGAGTTACTCCTGCTTCAGCTCCCCCCACTTGAGAGAACCCTTTAATTTCTTAAGAACACATTATCATTTTTTTTTATTTTTTATTCAACAAAAGCTTAAGCCTTTGTTAAGTATTTTTATTAATTTCCAAAGGAACTCTGTTTAAAATCGAATGAAGGCAGACACAAAGTAAACCACAAAAAAATAAGCACACATAGAGTTACACTTCAGGTATAGTAAGCATTTCATCCAAATATTTTTCTGACCGCGTCTGCTTTTTAGCGTTTTTTGTCAGTCGATGCTTCCTATAGGGACTTTGATCACTGAAAAGAGTATTTCGTAATTCCAAGACCAATGTTCTTTTTTTGTCTTCGGGCTTGACAGTTTCATTTTCAAGCACCTGAGTATATATTGATTGACACTGGTCAGCGCAACTCCGCCTTTGACTCATAATTTCATCTGAAGCTCTTTTCAAACTAGGAAACAATTTAAAAATCCAAAGAAAAAATCGATACCACTGTGGATTTGATCGATTTAATGTATCGATGGCTCTTTTAATTGCGTTAAAGTATCTTAGCAAATCGAGGTGTTTTGGAGCGGACCCTTCTTCAACGTACATCATTCCACCCAGATATTCCCTCACGATCCGACCTGACTTAGAAACCCTATTATCATGACACACACGATCAACTTCCATCGTCATCGAAAAAAAACTACCGTAAAATGTTTTAAATAGACTGTCATTTAACTTTAAATCATTAACTTCAGATCTAATTAGAACAACGGCCTCTTTAAGATGATCTAATAGAAATAATTTTTCCTCACTGAAGGAACGCTCGACACGAGACAATGCTTCGCTTAAAAGCTGTGCCAACGGAAGAACAATGTCGGAGAAACTCTCAAAATCAGATACTTGCTCACCCAGGTAACCAAATTTGGTTCTGATCCAAACAGCCATCTTATCGTGTATCGCTTGAAAAAAACGATCATACGCTTTAATTATATAAGCAACTGATTCTCTAAACGATTTTTCAGTTTTATCTTTGTAAAAATATTTTGCCGCTTTTTCAAGCTCTTGC
>JBIKMG010000009.1:0-40841 GCA_044359385.1 Coxiellaceae bacterium | reverse complement strand
AGATAGGCTCGCATTGGTTGCAAAGGTAAGCAACTGGTATGGGTATCGGTATAAAAAACACAGGATTATCGATATCCAAAGGGGTCTAAACAAAAAAGTCACTTAATGGTTGTCTAATCAATGGCAGACCCTACAGATTGGAGCAGAGAGGTTTCACTCTGAAGTGCCTGCATTAGGTTATTTGTCCTCATTATTCAAGAGAAAGTCGTTCCCCAAGCCTTGGGTCAAGGCATTTTGATATACGACTTGTGCAACACTTAAGTCTTGAATCGCAAGTCCCACCGATTTAAATACCGTTAGTTGCTCTTTATGATCCTCTTTTTTTTGCAGGAGCCATTGACCAATTTCAATCATAGATTCTTTCTTAAGTCTATGTTCTTCAATTGCATGGATTATTTCTCCAGACTCAGCTAGAGCCGCGTCTAATTGATCGACAAGAACTACGGCATGATGGAGTGTTTCAGTGCTAATTTCACGCATTGTTCTATCGTGTGATCCGATTGCGTTAATGTGGGCGTGAGGGGCAAGATCCTGAAAGTGAACAAAGGGCTCGGTACTGTTTGTTGCCGTGCAAATGATATCGGCATCAATGACAGCTGATCGGACTGAGTCATAGGCACGTATGTCGTATTGATTGTTTAATTGCGTAGCGAAAAATTTTGAATTGTTAAGATGACGTGACCAAACAGAGACACGTTTGATAGGACAAACAGCATTGATTGCTTCAAGCTGAGAATAGGCTTGTACTCCCGAACCCATAATTGCCACATGACTGGCATCATCACGTGCAAAATATTTTGTAACCAATCCAGAGATGGCTCCCGTTCTAAGCGCTGTTAAATAAGCTGCGTCCATTAAAGCTTTGGGTTCACCCGTCTGGGCGTCTAATAATAAAATAAGACCATTAATGGACGGTTTACCTTGGCTTCGATTATGAGGAAAAATCGAAACGATTTTTAGCCCCAATGCGTTGTCTTTGCGAAGATAAGCGGGCATCGTTAGGGTCAACGCTTCTTCAGAATCAATGGTTATGGAAGTTCGTAACGGTAATTTAGCCTCCCCCAGGGTTAACTGAATAAATGCAGTCTCCATGGCATCAATCGCTTGATGCATCCTGATGCTTTTTTTATATCACTGAGTGAAAATAGTTTTAAACTCATTGGTGACTCCTAAAGTATGAAGAATTGAGATCGATCCTTCTAAATATAATTGGCATCTCCCTCAAAGCAATACACGGTTGGTTCGTATTTCACACCAAAGCTCACTTTGCGGACTACCACCTTGCATAGTATGAATTTTTGTCTTGCCAAGCTGGTGTGACACCAATCGGGAGCTATCACACAGTGTGCTGAACGTCTCACTGGATTTTCAGGAGCATCACAACTTGGATAGAAACAACGAGAAATGCATAAACGCAAGAGCTTCAAGCCCGAGAGATCGACGTGCTATTTCCATTAACTGGATGGATAAAGTAAAAAATAGCCGCAAATGATAGAGCAGTGTGCGTTGGAGCTTAATCATATTGCGCTTTATCGGTACAAAGAAGGAAAAAAGTGATGACTTAATCACTCGATTAAATGAAAATTTATTAAAAAAGACCGGATGCATATATCATGTTGTATGATTAGGCAGATTAATGGGGCTGTTGATTGAAGGTCTGAAGGTAGCTTTAAGATTTGGTTAGAAATTAAACACAAAGGGCTAGCTAAGAGCATTGTATTCGAGTAAAATCGCGCTTTTCTGTCAATATTAGGTCGTATGAATGTCTGGATTATACAGCGTTTCTCAGCTTCGTCAGTTGGAGCACATGGCTTTACAACAAGGGCTAACAGAGCTTGATTTGGTTCAGCGAGCAGCCAGGTCTGTTTTCGAGCACATAAAATTAAATTGGCCAAGGATTTGCTCTGTTCAAATTCTGATCGGAAAAGGAGGTAACGCTGCAGATGGTCTTTTTTTGGCTAGTTTTTTGTATGAAGCAGGCATTCAGGTCTTGCTCGATAGTCTTTTTTCGGAAGATGAGTTTTCACCCCTAGCGTCAGCTGTTCTACAGCAGGTTAAAGGATTAGGTTTAGAGCTTCGTCGATTTAATCCAGAACAATGCGTTCAGGGTGATGTATTAGTGGATGCTTTGCTAGGTATTGGTTCTGAAGGGATGCTATCAGACTTAATGACTGTTGCGGTCTCTTATATGAATGCAGCGGATGTGCCTGTTGTTGCGTTGGATGTTCCGACAGGTGTCAATGCGGATACGGGAGAGTTTATCGGTGCAGCTGTGCATGCGCATAGTACGGTGACTTTTATTGCCCCTAAAAAGGGGTTATACACCGGGAAAGCCGTTGCTTGTTGTGGTCAAATTATTTTATCGACGTTGGGTTTACCGGAAGCTAATTTACGCAGCATGAGTCCAGCAGTTGAGGTGTTGGATCTGAGTTATTTGAGCTCTTCTCTCCCTGAGCGTTCCCGTAGTGCACATAAAGGAGACTTCGGACATGTGTTGGTCATTGGTGGCGATTATGGCATGGGGGGGGCGATACGTTTAGCAGCAGAAGCCGCCTTGCGTGTAGGTGCCGGTTTAGTAACCGTTGCAACGCGTCCTGAGCATGTCAATATCGTTAGTGGGGGACGGCCAGAGTTGATGTGCTATCAAGTGCAGCAAGCAAGTGATTTGGATCGTATGCTAAACCGTGCAACGGTAATCGTGCTTGGACCAGGACTTGGTCAATCTGATTGGGCACGAGCTATTTTTGAACGAATTATAGAAGCACCGCAACCAAAAGTAATGGATGCGGATGCCTTGAGCTTGTTAGCGCAATCTCCATTGCAAAGTGACAGTTGGATATTAACGCCACACCCAGGTGAGGCTTGTCGTTTATTAGATGTGCCTTGTTCCGATATTCAAAATAATCGTTACCAGGCGATTGAGTCATTACAAGAGCGTTTTGATGGAGTAGTTTTGCTAAAAGGCCCTGGAACGCTCGTGTGCTCTCCAGATCATGATATTACGCTTTGTCCATCAGGAAACCCAGGGATGGCTTCTGGTGGAATGGGTGATATTTTAAGTGGAATGATTGGTGGTTTGCTGGCACAAAAACTGTCGCTAACAGAAGCTGCAAACGTCGGTGTATTAATTCATGCACGAGCTGCAGATGAAGCAGCTCGTACAGGTGGTGGGGAACGAGGGTTGCTAGCAACAGATTTGCTCGCACATGTTCGCGGGCTAGTTAACCCGAGAAATATTCGGCCATAAGGAAAGAGGATAGAAGTCGAAACCTTCCTGGCAGCGCATTTAGTCTCCTGCTGAATCCGCGTAGATTCAGTTAGTTTAAATGCTCGACCTCAGACACATTCACTCGAAATGTTGTTGAGGAGACGACGTTGATGAGCTGCCCTTTATCCTTACAATGCATTTTCATACACATGTCTTTTGTATAACGCTCAATGGTTCGCAGAGAGATACCTAACTCAAGCGATACTTCCCGTTGAGTTTTGCCTTCAAGGAAAAGCAACATGCATTGCGACTGACGCCAAGTAAAATAAACTTCCTTAAAGGCACCCCCCACATAAATTTTTTCACGTTTCTGTCTGAGAGGTTCCTGTAAGTCCATTTTTTTGTCGATATATTTATCAGGGTCGCCGTCGTTGATGGCTAGACGATTCCAGTGTTCCAGTAAATCCATTGCGTTCATAGTATGTCCTTGTGTTGTATTGGATTGTTCAATGGAAGCGCGAGTTTGTGTTAAATCTGCTTCAATTTGCAATTAACGGAGATTATGCATCATTGAATGATACAAAGCAACAAAAGTAGTCCATAAAAATCCAAACGAAGTATTTTTATGAAACGTAAATTGATTTTGAGTATTAATTACGGATACAATTTTTGCGTTCATGTTTGCTAGACCAACAAAAGGGAATATGTTGTGGTATCTGTCGTTAAAAAAAATAATGCCTCATTGCGAGGTGATCGAATAAAAAGCGCTCGAATGCTAGCGGGTTATACCCGTAAAGCATTTGCAGATAAATTTTTAATCCCTGTTCCAACAATTCGTGCTTGGGAAGAGCCACCTGCTGGCCGTAATGGTGTGACCAGTAGCGGTACAAAACGTTTAATAAAGGTGTTTCAAGAGTCGGGTATTTATTGCACCGAAGATTGGATCCTAAATGGAAAGGGGCCAGGGCCAACTATCGTTGATCGTTACAATGATACAGCACCAGAAGCTCTGATTACCTGGGGCGAAGAAGAGTCCATTTTGCGTGATATTGAGTCATTTAAGCAAAATAACCATTCGGCTATGGTTGCTGTTGTGACAGATCGGGCCATGACGCCTTATTATAATTACGGTGATTATGTAGGAGGAGAAAAAAAAACGGGGCGCGATATTTGTTCATTAGTTGGATTGAACTGCATCGTTGAGGTTCGTAATAAAACATGGATTCGTCGCATTAGTATGTTGGACGCAGAGAATCGTTATACATTGATTGCATTGAATATGGAGGTTCAGGGTATTGAGCCTGTGATGTTTAATGTTGAAATTACAGCGGCAGCGCAAATTGTTTGGCACAGAGGTAGGGCACGTGGTAATATGGAGCCATCGTTTTAAGGCGAATTTATGGATAATCAGTCAGAAAATGAGTTTCATCATGTGGCTTATACGGATGAGCATAGGGCCAAGTTTTTCCGAACTTTAAGTGACGCCGCTCGGTTATTTGGTTGTCACTATATTTCCTACGTCTACGAGCAGCCTAAAGAAGGTTTGCGTATCGGTTTTAGTACGAATCCTGATTGGGAAACGCATTATATGACACATGCGCTCATCGATAACTGTCATTTATGGAAATCGGTCTTGAGATACTTCGTTAATACGAACCGTCCTGTTTATATTTTACCTTGGGATTCTGTTAAGCCAGATTCAAGCGCGGAAGAAAACGTGATGCGTATGCGTGATAGCTTTAATATTGGGCGAAATGGAATTAGCTTTTGTGCACAAAATGGAACGAAGCGTGAATTTTTGGCGTTTGCTCCTGGTGCAAAGGAGCAGAAGAGCTTTACAACTAACCTCTTGAATAATATGAGTAGTGTGCGTGAGTATGCCAGAATATTTCGCGAAGCAACCAAAGAAGCCTTGCAAGCAACGCACGTATAGTTCATCGTTTGTGGCAGGCAAAAAAATGTGGCTGATTACTACAGTAGGACTAAACTATGAGCAATAACCCGCTTGTTTGTGTTGTCATGGGCTCTCAAAGTGACTGGGCGGTATTGGCCTATACAGCTGAGACTTTAGCAGCCTTAGGAATTGCTCATGAGACAGAAATTGTCTCAGCACATCGAACTCCAGATAAATTGTTTCAGTACGCTGAAGAAGCAGAAGATCGAGGAGTAGAAATCATTATTGCGGGTGCTGGAGGAGCTGCGCACCTCCCTGGCATGTTAGCTTCGAAAACGTGCTTACCCATTTTTGGCGTCCCTATGCCAACCCCGCATTTGGAGGGTGTTGATTCCTTGCTTTCAATTATGCAAATGCCTAAAGGTATTCCCGTGGGTACTTTGGCGATTGGAAAGCCAGGAGCTATAAATGCTGCTCTGCTTGCTGCTGCTTGTTTGGCTAACAAATATCCCGAGATTAAGACAGCTTTAAAAGCTTTTCGTAAAGAACAAACACAAAATGTCCTGGCTAACCCAGATCCGAAAAAAGGTTGATCATGAAATTAGGTATTTTAGGGGGTGGTCAATTAGCGCAAATGCTAACGCGGGCTGCGCATACACTCGGTATTCAAACAATATGTTTTGATCCAAATCCTGAAGCTTGCGCGCAGGATGTAACAACCGTCATATCGGCAATGTTTTCGGATACAGGCGCTTTGGAAGAGTTTTTATTAGGGTTAAATTGTGTGACCCTGGAAACAGAAAACATTCCGCTAGCGTGCGCTCAGTTTGTTGCTGAAAAACAGGCTTTTTTTCCTGCTCTAAAAGCGCTAGAAATAATGCAAGATCGTTTGCATGAAAAGAAATTGTTTCAGAAACTGCAAATTCCAACGCCTATTTTTGTCCCGGTGAATTTCGAAGAAGAATGTAATGAAGCGGTTTCAAAAACGGGCTACCCTGCCGTATTGAAAACGCGACGTTTTGGTTACGATGGGAAGGGTCAAGTTATGATAAAAAATAAATCCGATGTTCTTGCTGGTTGGGACAAGCTTCAATCGTCATCACTTATTTTAGAACAGTTTATTCCGTTTCAGTATGAAGTTTCTTTAATTTCTGTTCGCGATCAAAAAGGTGAAATTCTTTTTTACCCATTGACAAAAAACAAACATGAATCAGGTATCTTACAGTACTCGGAAGCACCTTTTGTAAACACGACGTTACAGCAAGAGGCAGAAAAGTACGCAACAAAAATATTAAATGAATTACAGTATGTAGGGGTGTTAACGATTGAGTTTTTTTATGATGGCACGCATTTGATTGCCAATGAGATGGCTCCACGTGTGCACAACTCAGGTCATTGGACGATTGAAGGCGCGAAAACCAGTCAATTCGAAAACCATGTGCGTGCAATCTGCGGTCTGCCATTAGGGAGTACGCAAGCAATCGGATATTCATTGATGCTAAATATGCTTAGTGAAATCATCGATCCTCGTCTGGGTGCAGAGTTTCCTGGTGTTTACTATCATCACTATGGTAAACAACCTCGCCCCAATCGCAAACTCGGTCATATCACTTTGGTGGATACCGATTTTAGGCAGTATGAAAAAATTAAAGCAAGGTTATTGTACCGTTAAATGCGATGAATTTTCTAAGCATAAAAAGCAGCGTTTTTATGTTTTCCGAGAATCCCTGCGACGAATCATCACTAACGCAAGCAGCGCAATCATACCGAAACCTGTGAAATACCAGTATTCGTGTACGATAGACGTTGTTTTTAAGCTGTTTTGTAGAATAAGAAATAAAGTTAAAATAAGTAATGAGCTAACGGCATTTAAGACAGCTTGTATTCTCCCTTGCTGAGCTCTGGGCATCAATTCTTGTGCCCGACTGATAACCAAAGACCACGAGGTGTAACAAAATCCGAGTATGAAATAAATGATAACGGCGATCGATTTTATTTGGTTGAGGCTGAAAATAAAAAGAGAAAGTGTAATACCTAAAATTGTGATAAAAACGCAAGTCCCCCAGCCCATTTTTTTAACCAGTGCAGGTAAGGTGATGGCGCCTAAGACCATTCCGATGGAGCAAGCAACTTCAACCAGGGAGAAGAGCTGAGATCCGCCATGTAATACATGAGCAATAAAAGGAGTGACTAGATTAGGGGTTACCATGAATTGAACAAACAAAATAATATTCAGTATAGATAGCCAGAGCATCGAGGGATTATTTTTAAGTGTGCTAAATGCAAATTTCCAGTCATCTATAAAGTGACTACACGTATCGTGTTTAAAAGGGATAACGTCTTTGTTCTTGAGTAGCAATAACATAACAATTCCCACAGCAATAAGGAAGCCAACCAGTATAATACCTGCATGAAAGCTAAAGAGTAGGAGCAAAATACCAGCCAAAGCCATGCCAAAAACGTTGGCAAGTTCAAAGACAGCATCAATCGTTGTATTGGCTAACAGCAGGTCTTTATCTTCGACGAGTTCACGTGTAAAGGCTCCAAAGGTGGGGAAAGCGAAGGCGAAGGTAACGCCATTAATAAAGGTCAGCAGGTAACACCAATAAATGGAATCGTGATTCACCAGCACCCAGCCGATTCCAATAAAGGCAAGAGCACGGATAAGGTTGGTTATAATAAGTACAGATTTGCGTTTGTAACGATCCACGATCCAGCCGACTAGGGGGCTTAGGAAAACAGAAGGTCCCCAAAACATAAGCGCGTTAATGGCTACGCCATGTAATGAATCAGACTCTGTGAAAGCGTGCCAAACGATGAGCACGTAAGCTAGTCCACCACCAGAAACAGTTAAGAACATATGCCATAAATAGAGGCGGAATGATGTTTGTCGAATCAGACGAAGCCGATCCTCTAGTAGCCAGTTCATACAAATATTCCAGAAACAAAGAAGGAAAAAAATAAGTACAGGTGCGTATTATTTAATGGTAAGTAGAGTTTAGCATAAAAATCAATATACGTATTCGGGAGTTTTTCTATCGGTTAAGCGCCTGGTTGGCATCAGGCGTGTATCAAATCCCTTAAGATACGCAGCTTAAACTAGGCTGAAAAAGATGAGCCACAGCCACAAGTTGTTTTTGCGTTAGGATTGCGAATAACAAACCGCTCACCGTTGACATCCATCACATAATCAATTTCAGCACCTTCAAGATACTGCAGGCTAATGGGATCAATGATTACTGTTACTAATCCGCCCGTTTCATCAGGGGCTTTTTTTTCAAATGGGCAATCGTCTTCACCGGCTTCGTCTTCAAAGGTGAAGCCATACTGAAAACCGGAGCAACCACCGCCAGTGATATAAACCCGGAGCAATAAATTCAGATTGTCTTCTTCTGCCATTAAGGACCAGACTTTGCTGGCTGCAGATTCCGTGATATTTATTGTAGAATGGGGCATCGCTTAAGTTCCTGGTTTTCAGACATTATCAGGCACGCTGTGGATTCATGCAAGCTCTATGAGGTATCATAACTTAGATTTTCGGGAAAGCAGATTGGCAAAAATTGGGCGTCTTTATATGGACTGGAAGTTAGCTCCAAAAAGGAGACTTTATGGCTTGGGTGCGAGCATTTCATATTATTGCGATGGTAGCTTGGTTTTCGGGGTTGTTTTACTTGCCCAGGCTTTATGTTTACCATTCTGTCGCACAAGACACGATTAGCTTAAAACGCTTTCAGGTCATGGAGCGGCGGCTTTATTGGGGGATAATCACTCCAGCAGCTATCTTGACCATAGGGTTTGGGTTTTGCTTGTTAACAGCTAACTGGGCGTATTATCAAACTCAAGTTTGGATGCATGCTAAATTGTTTTTGGTTATTTTTTTGGTTGTTTATCAGGTTTTTTGCGGTATTTGGATGAAGCAATTTCAGCGAAATGAAAATACCCACTCAGAGAAGTTTTATCGCATTGCCAATGAAGTTCCAACGCTATTTTTATTAGTTATTGTAATTTTAGTGGTGGTTCGACCCATTTAAAGCAAAAAATGGGCAATGAAGGAAAGGCTATAAAGTTTCCTTTGCAGGTTTTGCAAAAATGGAATGTTGCCTAATAAGGGGCGTGATTTAGCCAGAGTAGACGATAGTCGACCACCCTTTCTAGGGGTTGCCGGTTTAGAGCTCAATCATTTCAAAATCTTCTTTTCCCGCGCCGCAATCCGGACATAGCCAGTCGTTTGGAACATCTGTCCAGGCAGTGCCAGGGTCAATGCCATCATCAGGCCAACCCTCTTTTTCGTCGTAAATGTAGCCGCAAACTAGGCAAAAGTACTTCTTGTATTCCATAGAACCCAACATTATGATTGTCAAAAATTCCCGGTGAAGATAAAAGCTTGTATTTTTGGGCAATTTGGAATGAAAAATTCACTTACCGTGCTTATGTATTCGTATACAATGCGCATTTTTTGTGAATATTTGTTCTCACGTGGCCTCAAAAAAGAAGGTTCTCTAGTAACATACCTTGGTTGCCGGGAGTGGCTGTCGAAACTTCGGAGAGGATAACAAATTCATGCAGTCAGATCAATCCAGGCGCCTGTTCGCTGCTGCCCAAAAATACATTCCTGGGGGTGTCAATTCTCCTGTGCGAGCCTTCAAATCAGTGGGTGGGACGCCGATTTTTTTTAAAGAAGCTTCAGGGGCTTATATGACCTCCGTTGATGGTGATTCCTATCTTGATTTTGTGGGTTCTTGGGGGCCTTTATTGATGGGGCATGCCCATCCTGATGTGATTGCAGCTGTGCAGGCTTCTGCTCTAAAGGGCTTAAGTTTCGGTGCTCCGTGTGAAGATGAAATTGTATTAGCTCAAATGGTCTGTGAGAGAATGCCTGCTATGGAAATGATTCGCATGGTAAACTCAGGTACAGAAGCGGTCATGTCGGCCTTACGTTTAGCAAAGGCTGTTACCAATCGGGATAAAGTGATTAAGTTTGCGGGCTGTTATCATGGCCATAGCGATAGTTTTCTTGTCGCTGCGGGTTCTGGAGCGTTAACTTTCGGTGTGCCATCCTCTCCAGGTGTGTCCCAAGCGGTTGCAAAAGATACGTTAGTTGCAGCTTTTAATTCACTGGACTCCGTTGAACAGTTATTTTTGGCTTATCCAAACGCGATAGCGTGTATTGTGATTGAACCGATTGCAGGAAATATGGGATTAGTTTTGCCTAAGCCTGGTTTTCTAGAAGGCCTGCGAGCATTGTGTGATAAAAACGGTGCGTTGTTAGTTTTTGATGAAGTGATGACTGGTTTTCGAGTAGCTCGAGGTGGGGCACAAGAACTATTAAAAGTAACCCCAGATTTAACAACATTAGGAAAAATTATCGGTGGCGGAATGCCTGTAGGTGCTTTTGGAGGCCGAGCTGATCTCATGAAGAAAATGGCACCATCTGGTCCAGTTTACCAAGCGGGCACCTTGTCAGGAAATCCTATTGCTATGGCAGCGGGTATCGCAACGTTGAAATTATTAGAAAAAAAATCGATCTATGAAAAATTAGCTGAAAATACAGCAATTTTTCAAGCATCAATTCAACAAGCAGCAGAAGCCGCGAGCATACCTGTCGTAGTTAATGCAGTTTGTGGCATGTTATCTATTTTTTTCACGCAGGAAAAAGAGGTTTCAAATTTCTCACAAGTCTGTGGTTGTGATACAGATAGATTCAGTCAGCTATTTCATTATTTGTTAAAGAAAGGTTATTATTTTGCACCTTCCGCATTTGAAACGTTATTTATATCAGTTGTGCATACACGAGAGGCGTTGTTGAAAACAGCAGAAAGCATCGCGTGTTTTCTGAGGGGCATTTCTCAGTAGACACTAAAAAATGGGGGCTTCTGAGTCGTCATGGCCAGAGTCATCCAATTCCCCAGGTTTGTTTTGTGCTTCCTCGTTTTCATCCGTTTTGGGTGCGTACTCACTTCGGAAGCTTTCAAATAAGGCAGATGAATCGTTAGAGTCAGTTGGTAGCCCTGTTGTTTTATTGATACGGATCGTGACAATGCCGGGGGGTTGGCTTAGCTCATTTTCCGACTTTCCGCTAAGTGCTTTTTTCATTAAATCAATCCAGATAGGTAAAGCTGCTTGCGCACCGTGTTCTTTAAGACTTCGTAAGTTATCATAACCAACCCAAACAACAGCAACGATGTCTTGGTTATAGCCTGCAAACCAAGCATCAGCTTGGTCATTGGTCGTTCCTGTTTTTCCCGCAATATCCTGTCGTTGTAAAACACGGGCAGCTCTCCCGGTTCCATGTTGAATCACATCTTGCAAGGCAAGCGTCATGAGGTAGTCATTTTGAGGGGTGATGCTCGGCGGTAGGCAATTTTCTTCGTTAGTTATACTGCAATCAGGTACAGTAGTCGGTTGCTCCAAGTTGCCGCCATTATAACTATAGGAGAGCACTATTTGATTGTCACGCAAATATCCACCACTGGCAAAAACATTGTATGCGCGGGCCAATTGGTAAGGTGTGGTTTCGCTGGTGCCCAGTGCCAGTGAAAGCGTATGAACAAGCTCGCTTGATTTAAAGCCAAATTTTTCTAGATAGCTTAAGGTGTAATGAATGCCTATTTGTTGGAGCAAACGGATAGAAACTAAGTTGAGAGACTTAACTAAGCCTTCTCGCAGCGTTGTTGGTCCATAAAATTTTTTGGTGTCATTCATAGGGCGCCAAAGTGCATTTTCTCCGGAGTCCTCTTGTACAATCGGAGCATCGTTAATAATGGAAGCCAGTGTAAAGCCTTTGTCCAGAGCAGCAGAATAAATAAAGGGTTTGAAACTCGATCCAGGTTGACGCCATGCTTGAATTGCACGATTAAACGGGCTTTTTTCATAGTTAAAGCCGCCGACGAGGGCTAGTACGTGACTCGTTTTCGGGTCTAGAACAACGACAGCGCCTTGAACCTTGGGCCATTGAGCTAGCCGCCAGCTGGCACCCTGTTTTTGTATCCGTACAATATCGCCAATTTGTGCGACCTCGCTTGGTTTGCGCGGAAAAGGGCCGAGTGCATTTCCTTTCAGGTGTCGTCTGGCCCAGTTTAAGCCACGCCAATCAATGTAGACTGGCCCATAATCGGCTGTAATCACAATAATGTGATCATTTTCAACAGCAGCGACTACGCCCAATGGTAACCGCTTCAGTTTAATGAATGGTTGAAAGGTAGAGCCAAAATCTGTCGTTTGGATCGTATCTACGTGCCCCTCAGGTCCCCAGTAACCATGGCGTAAGCTGTAATCAATCAAACCTTGTTCAAGTGCATTTCTAGCAGCACGCTGGATAGTGGGATTGATAGTGGTTTGAACCGTTAAGTCCATTTCATAGATATTTTCACCAAATTTTTCGAGCATTTGTTGGCGAATAAAGGATGCGACATAATCCGCGTGTAGGTCAATTTTCTTGTAATGATAGCTCGCGGTGACTGGTTCGTTAATGGCTTGTTCGTATTCTTCATGCGAGACTTTATGTAGCTCATACATTCTTTCTAATACATGGTTGCGTCGCTCTCGTGCTGAGTCTGGGTTTCGAATAGGGTTATTGCGCGATGGCGATTGAGGTAGTCCAGCCAGCATGGCCATTTGTGCTAGACTGAGTTCATGAAGTTGTTTGCCATAATAAACATCAGCAGCAGCACCGACACCATAGGCACGATTACCAAAAAATATTTTATTTAAATACATCGAAAGTATCGTGTCTTTAGAAAAAGTTTGATCTATTTTCAGGGCGAGTAAGATTTCACGCAATTTGCGGGAGAAAGTTTTTTCTCGTGTCAAATAAAAGTTTCGCGCAACTTGCATCGTAATGGTACTAGCTCCTTGTGCTTTTCGGCCACTTTTGAGTACGACTAATGCTGCGCGTGCTAAGCCAATCGGGTCTACACCGGGGTGTTCATAAAAACGAGCATCCTCTGTGGCGAGAACTGCATCAATGAGTGGCTTCGGAATTTGGTCGAAGCGAAGTGGAATTCGTCGTTTCTCACCGAATTCTGCAATCAAGCCACCGTTGCTATCTAAAATTTTCATGGGGGCTTGTAAGCGAATATCTTTTAATTTACGGACGTCTGGTAGCTGCGATTCCATGTAGAAATAAAGACAAATTAAAGCAGCGATAGAAAGCAGGGCCAAGCTAATTAAATAAATAAATACGTTTCTCCAGAATTGGCGTTTTTTTCTCAGCCTTGGCTTTGATTGATTGTCTAAGTCCATGAGGGGTCGCTTAGTGATAGTCCAGCGTACATTGAACCAGATTATAAGCTTCATAGCCATACCTGCATTTAGGATAGCAGTAATAATCCCGGTAGTTCAGAAAAAATTAAGATGGTAACTTAATGATTAAGGAGATTTTTATGGATGAAAAAAAGCGTTTGCTTGTGTGGGGTGAGCGAGAACCATCGGTTTATTACGAAGGACGAGATTATGGTTCGTTAGCGTACGTGGGAAAGAAAAAAGACAGAGACTGCTCATGGGATCGGGTTATTCTTGCGATACATCCTAGCGCGATGGAGTTAGTTTCGATAGATGTCGTTGGAACATTAAGTCAGAAACATTTTAGGCGGCATCGACGTCATTGCTTGGCTTTACATTTGGGAAAAAAATTAAAGGATCAGTTGTGTTTTGATTTGGGTGTTGTAGGACTGCCGGGTGGTGTTTTTAGGCATTGGGTAGGGGTATGTGATGGGTTTGCGTTGTTGAGGAGTTGGGAGGAACTGTATAGTAAGTTCCGTAAAAAACCAGAAATAGTCGTTCCAGCATGGTCGTTGAAGCTTGCTTGGGAGTTTAGTGTTAAGCAGCGTTACCCCAATCTAGTGATTTTGCATCACGAAGGTGATGTGATGATTCTCTTGATCTATTCGCAAAATAAATTAGTTTTCTACCAAAGTTTCATGGTTGATGACAATTTCTTGAATGTTTTTTTACAGAAATGGAGTCATCTTGATGAAGAAAAAGTCATTGAAATGCCGGATCAGCTTCTGATTGTAAAAAAAGAAAGAGCGGCGTTTAAGGATATTTTGGATCATTTTTCGTGGTGTGGGGCAAGGAATATAATTGAGGTGGCAGCGGATGAAAAGCACAGCTCTCTTTTTTTATCAGCAGCTTGGGGGAGTGTGTGAAAACCCATTTAGAATTACTGATTTTTAGACGCTATTGGTGGATTCAGCTTGCGTTCCCCGTGTTGTGTTTATTAGCTTGCTTGCCTTGTCTTTTATTGGCGCTTTGGTCTGAAAGAGCGACGCGTAGTAACAATTCAATGTTAAATCGATTAATAACCCATCACATAACGCATAAACGCGAAATAGTGAGGCCTGAGAAAAATCTAACGGGAGAGTTTTTATGGCATCAATTTAAAAGGATAGAAGGAAGTTTTAAATCAGAGATGCGTGTTGATAGTGTGGATTGGCATTCAAAGGTTTTGATAGTTCGGGGAGAGGCTAGATCTATGCTTGCATTTGTTTCAGGTTGGAGTAATTGGTCGATTCAAAATAAGGAACAGCCCATCCAGTTAATTAGTTATCAGCTAAAAGGCCATCCTTTTTTTAAAGTGACGGTGACTAATCAAGGGAAAGGTGATTAGGTGATTTTCTTAAGAAAGCGGTTTTTAGTCCCGTTCATTCTGGTCAGTTTATGGAGTGCCGGGTTTTTTATGTTAGGTTATTTTTTTTTGATTGAGCCTATAAAAAAAAGAAGAGGCTTTATTCAGACGATTTTGTCGAAACAAAATAAAGTGAAAGCCAGTGATCAGTTTCTCGTGCAGGTGCATCATGAGTGGATGGATGAAAAAAAAGAGCTGATTCGATGGTCTTCTTCACAGGGGGTGTTATTGTCATGGAAAGCTATCGGAAAATCGAATAAGCGAGAGTTTTTTTTTGATTGGATGGGTCCGTATGAGCAAGTGCTTCATTTACTTAGAAATTGGCCCGTACAATTCAAGATAACACAGATGCATTGGAAACAAGATGAAAAAAGAGGAGTTCAGTGGAGTGGTCATTATGAGGAAATGGGTTAGGTGCTTTGTTGTGCTGCTGTTTTGTAGCGCATGCAAAGCCTCCCCATTTGACGATGAGGCAGGTTATTTCTCACCGGAAAAGTGTGAACAATCTGCGTATTGTTTGCAGTATGCATCTGTAGATACTGGGAGAAAAGCCTTGTCGAAGTCTGGGTTATTATCGAAAGCAGGTACTTGGATGTATTGGGATCAGCGGCTAAATACAATTCTATATTGTGCCATGAAAAAAGATAAGTCGTTGATTATGAATTTATTGAAAACATTGGATAAGCCGATAAAACAAGTTAAAGTAGGCGTTAAAATTGTATCCGTAGATGAGGATTGGTTGGAGTCGTTAGGTGTTCAGTGGGATTTCAATTATTCAGGCACGGACGCAACGCATTCATTTTTATTGATGAAGTCGCAGTTGGGTATTAAAATACTATCCCAGATATCAGCCAAGGATGAAAAAAATCGTGCAGAGGTTGTTGCGAGTCCAACGTTGGTGACGAGCAACAACGAGCCTGCCTTTATTGAATCCGGAGAAAAAATACCGTATCAGGAAAGAAATCATGATGGAGATCTAAGTACCGTTTTTCAAGATGCATTGCTTCGACTATCTATTACGCCAGTTATTTTGCCCAAAGGAAATATCCATTTAAAAATAAATTTGCATTACGATAAGGTGAGTTCGTTTTCAGTGGCGGGGATGCCAGTGATTCGAGCGCAGCAGTTGCAGACAGACATTGTCACATCTGTTGGTCGTTTGGTTGTGTTAGGTGGAATTATTGAAAATCGTCAGGAGAGAGTAAAGGAGCGAGTCCCTTTGTTGTCTCAAATTCCATTTTTGGGGCCTGTTTTTCGTTACAGTAAGCATGCGTCTGGTCAAAAGCAGTTATTGGTTTTTCTTTATCCGGAAGTGGTAGGATGAAAGAATTATTGGGCCCAACAGATTGCTTGAAAATGATTATTTATAGGCTCACTGAGAATTGTTTTTTCGTGATAGACTTGGATTGAATCTAATGGGAGATATCGTGAAAAAAAATATAGCATTGATCGGTCCAATGTGCGCTGGTAAGTCTTTTATCGGAGAGCAATTGGCACAACACTTGAATTTTCAGTTTATAGATATCGATCATGAAGTAGAGTTCATGGCTGGCATGACCGTTCAGCAGCTATTTAAGCATCAAGGTGAGGCTGCTTTTCGGTTGCTGGAAGAAGAGGCGTTAGCGAAGGTGTTAGGGACTGCATTACATACGGTAATTTCTACGGGTGGGGGCTGTGTATTAGCAAAAAAAAATCGTGAGCTTATCGTTAAAAGTAGCTGGATTGTCTATTTAAAGGTATCAGCGAATGTGGCTTTAGTCCGCTGTGAAAGCTCTAAAAAAGTGAGGCCATTATTGCTAGAGGGCAATCCGCTAACTCGTTGGGAGGCTATTGCACAGGAGCGAAAGCCGCACTATGAAACACTTGCAGATATTGTATTGGATACGGATCATGCATTGGCTACTGAGCTGGTCGCACAAATAGTGGAAGCGTGGGGGAGAGGCGTTAAGTGAACATACAAGCCTGGATATTTGGTCAGTTTGAGTTGAAAAGTCTGTTGAAAACTTGGATTTATTGGCATAGATTTCGCATTTTTTTAAATTTGTTCACATCACCGTATCATAAAGCTGAAAATTCTCTAATGGCTCTCGTTATTCGTCGAAAATTGATCAACTGGGGAGAGGTGTAATGACTAATCGAGAGTTGTGTATTAAGCATGCTAAGGGGAGTTATCTGATTAAGTTAGGAGAATCATTTGATTCAGCCTGTTTGCAAGCAGCTATTGCCGGACGTAAAGTTTGTATTGTTACGAATAAAACCGTGGCACTACTCTACCTGGAGGCGTTGAAAACAGCTATCCAGGGAGAGCCGGTTGTCTGTGAGTTGCCCGATGGAGAGCAATATAAGACGCTAGAGCACTGGATGAGCATTATGGATACCCTTACAGCCAGTCAGTGCCATCGAGATAGCGTGATTGTCGCCTTGGGTGGCGGTGTTGTGGGAGATATGGCAGGTTTTGCAGCGGCGAGCTATCAGCGAGGCATTGATTATATCCATGTTCCCACGACCTTATTGTCTCAAGTGGATTCGTCAATTGGTGGAAAAACAGCAATTAATCATCCAGCAGGAAAAAATTTGATAGGGGCTTTCTGGCAGCCAAAGTTGGTTCTTATTAACACGCGAACTTTACAGAGTTTGCCTAAACGAGAGTACTGCTCTGGTTTTGCTGAAATCATTAAAGCGGGAATCATTGCCGATGAGAGCTTATTGGAATTGCTAGAGAGCGAGTCAGAAGCTTTGCTCCAACAAGATTTTTTATTGCTGCAGGCAGTCATTGAAAGTGCTTGCTTGGTAAAACAGCGGATAGTCCAGGTCGATGAACAAGAAAAAACAGGTCAACGTGCTCTTTTGAATTTAGGTCATACGTTCGCACATGCAATAGAACACTATTTGGGTTATGGCCAATGGTTGCATGGGGAGGCTGTTGGTCTTGGATTAGTATTAGCCGCTTCTTTTGCAGCAGAGTTAGGGTTATGTGAGCAAGCATTCTCGCAGCATATTCGACATATTGTCGGTTTATATGGACTCCCGACAAGCTTACCTAGAAAGATAAATTGTGCTAAGTTATGTTCCATCATGGCCTTGGACAAAAAAACACAGCATGGCAGCTTACGAATAGTTTTGCCACGTTCAGCAGGAAAATGTGAGTTAAGGTCAATGTCGGATTGCTCAATAAATACCATGACAGTATTTTTGGAGCACTTCCAGCGAGTAGCTTAAGGAGAGAGCATGGGATCAGTAATGGACATTAACATAAACCATTCGCCATCATATCAATTTAGCGAATTAATAAATTCAATGCCGCCTATTCAATTATTGAGTACTGATTGTGTGATGTTGAGAGAGTATGCGTTGCAGATGCTTTTAAAAGAAGCTAAAAAAGAGATGCATCCATTAATTATTGATGCAAGTGAGTATTGTAATACAGAAAAATTATTAACGCATTTTCGCAATCATTGGAAGTTATTGATACCAGTCAGTCTAACTGGGTTTCGTTTTGAGCTTGAAGATTTCTTGAATGCCTATCGAAAAAAAATAAAAAAAGGTATTTTAATTGTGACGCAGGCCAATCGATTGCCGATAGCTACACAGGCAGCTTTGATGCATTTAGTTTATCTTCAAGAAAAGAAAGCGACCGCATTAAAAATAATTTTTTTAGCGGACTCAACAATGGATAGAAAGTTAAAAATATTTCATCCAGAAGGGGTGCAAGAAATTGAGTTAAAAAAAACAGATCTTGGATTCACACAATGGGTGATTCAAGAGATTGCCAGAGAAAGCTATCCAGAACTTGAACCAGTCCCAGCGAATATTGTTGACTTAGTTTATAACTTCTCAAAAGGAGATCCTAATGAGATCCGCTGGATTTTGAATAAATGGTATTCTGTTGAAAAAAATGTAAAGCAAGAAAATAAAATAAAACACGTGAAAAAAGAGTCTATTGAAAAATTAGTTGTTCTTAGTAAAGTTCGCAGTAGTTTTTGGAATCATCGAGCTGTCTTATGCGGTCTGATGGTGGTTGCATTGGCTGTTGGAGGCGCAACTCATCGTTTTCGTTCGAATAAAGTGGATCATCATTTCTTAGCAAGCTGGCATCCTGTTCAATCTGAAAAATATACAGTTCGGTTATTGAATACGACAGATAGGCTCGAAGCTTTGCACTGGATTGCATACCACCCAGGTTTAAGTCATGAGCAGGTCACTTCAGATAAAAAGACTTCGGACAAGAAGCACTATCATGTTGAGTTTGGAAGATTTGCTAATAGAAAAGAGGCTGCGCATGTTGTGCAAAAACTTCAGATTTCCGACGCACACATCGAGCGAGTCGGATAACAGAACCAAGGGTAATCTAGAGAGTAGAAAGGGTTAGTAATCTGAATTCATAGGGGCATAGATTATTTGACGACGCAGCAAACCCTATCGTGGATAGCTGAAGATGGTTACGCCTTCTGCAGAGCTATTGTTTTGGCGGCAAAAAAGAAACTAAATGATCGTAGATTAGGCTATTCGTTATGTCGATAGCCCATTGTCAGTTAGTTGGGTGAAACGAATTTTAGTGGATAGCGTGATTGCATACTAATTCAGCCCTCTCTAGACACCATAGATGTAAACATGAAACGGCTTCCTGAATGAGCTAATCTATATCGGTAAATGAACAGAAGCGTTTCTCATCAAAAAGATAGCGTATTAGAAAATGTTTAGCTATAAACGCTCGTTTCCCCATCGTCTTTGCGAGTACAAAAAACCATTCCAAAATTTAAAATTTTAGTGGTTAGCTTCTCAGGAATTTCCGACCAAGATAAAAACGTCCATTATTGAAGGTTTTTTAGCGGTAGAGGTGATTCGCAGAGAATTGCTAAAAAGCTTCTCGCAAAGACAATAGGTGGGGTGATAGGGCTTTAGTTGTCGCTATCGCCTTGGTCAGTTGTGCTGCTATCTGACCCAGTATCGTCCGCTGCTGCAGGAGCTGCTGCTGTGGTATCTGCTGCAGGAGCTGCAGTCGTGTTATCCGTTGCAGGAGCTGTTGCTGTGCTGTCTGCTGTTTGTTGACTGCTGTTGTCGGAGCAGCCAGCGACTGCTGCTAAGCTAAGTGCTGCGGTGCATAATAATGCTAGTGTCTTTTTCATAAGAACTCCTTTTGTTGTGGAGTGAAGATCATGACCTATAATGCATAGAGGGTCAATAAGTCTTCAGTAGTTCCTGGCGAATCAGATTAATCAAAAATGCACAGGGTATATTTGTGGAAGTTCTAGTTAAGTTTTCCCTACGACGTTGCAAGTAGCTCTTGAGCTGGGTTAACCTGTGAGCTAGAAATGATACAGGAAATAATTTGTGATCGCGCTCCCAAATACCCTAAGTGACAAAAAGTCATCAATAAAAATTCTGCGCATTTCTTGTGCGCTATTGATTGTGTTATTTGGCTTGCTGGATTTACTTTTTTCGGAAGCCACAGGACGAATTTTTTGGTTATATAGTTGTACTATGGTGAGTTTAGTTGCTATTTCCTGCTTGATTATTGCGGGTTGGGGGCATCAGTTTTCCAGCAAACAGCGCTGGGCACGAGTGGGGCGGCAATTTTTCCACTGGTTAGGTTTTGTAGGTGTGGTCTATTTATTGAACTCATTGGTTGATATGGGTACTTTTCTGCCTAAAAATGCAGGGCTTATTTTGTTGGGTTTATTGGGTTTTTGTGTTTATTTGGCAGGTTTGACTATCGATCTATGGTTGGTATTGGTCGGCGTGGTTTTAGTTTTTTTAGCGATGTCAGTCGTGTGGGTGCATCAGCACTTATGGTTGATGATAATACCTGTTGGTGCGACAGTGATTTTTGTTCTCACGCTAATAGTGATTCTTCATAAAAAAAGACCAAGGGTGCTCAATGAGTAGAAAAAAACAAATAATTTTTTTGCTGGTGGGAGCATTTGTCGGTTTCTTGTTGATTCCATTTGGTTATGCAGTGAGCCAGGGAAAATCGTTGGAACAGCAAATCATAGAAAATTTTCGCAAAGTTGGACCGGGTCCCCATTGGGGGCTTTTTGTTAAGGATCTAACGACCGGCAAACGGTTGTATCAGTATGGTTCTGAAGAGTTTTTCGTACCAGCGAGTGTATTAAAGGTAGCTACAGCGGCAGCAGCTGTGGATGTGTTAACGGCAGACTTTCATTTTAAAACGAAATTGGGCTGGCGGGATGCCATAAACAAGGGTCAGTTAAATGGAGATTTGTACCTCCAGATGAGCGGTGATCCAACCCTAAAAACACAAGATTTGAAGAACTTAGTTCTTCGCTTAAAAAAAGCGGGTATTCGATCGATATCAGGAAAAATTATAGTGGACACCTCGCATTTTCGAATGGTTCCTTACGGTCCAGGTTGGATGTGGGACGAACTGAGTTATGCGTATGCAGCGCCCTTGGGTTCTGTGGTGATTAATAAAAATAAATTCGCCATTACAGTGAGTGCTCAACCAAATAGCTCACGTGCAATCATTCAAATAAATGCGCCCAGTGGAGTGGTGCATATCATTAATCAGGTCAAGGTAACTGAGAAATATGACAAGCTGTGTCCATTGACTGTGCATTCAAATGAGACCAATACGTATCGATTGGGTGGTTGCTTAGTTCGAAACTGGGGAAAACAGGTGCGAGTGTTAGCAATTCGTGATCCATGGCCGTACTTCAAAAAAGAGTTGAGTGATGTGTTTTATAAGGAAGGAATATCGGTTAGTCAGGGCATTGTTTCAGCGAATTATATTCCAGAGGTGACTTGGAAAATAGAACATTTATCTGTTGCTTTGACGGAGTTAGAGAGACTCATGTTAAAAAAATCGGACAACTTGATTGCAGATGCGTTGTTTGTCGAGTTAGGTCGAGCAAAGTCTCAGCAGGGTGGAAATTGGCAGGGCGGTACGTTAGCAGTTTCGCATTTTTTACATCAAAAAGTAGGAATTGCTACTCGAATGAGTATTGATGATGGTGCAGGCATCTCGCGTTATAATTTGATTCGGCCTATCGAGTTGGCAGAGCTGTTGCATTACATTTATAACCATAAAGAGTTGTATCGCGTTATTTATCCAGCATTACCCATTTCAGCAAAAGATGGCACATTGGCTTGGCGTACGTGTAAAACAGCAGCAAGTGGTCGTGTTCATGCGAAAACGGGTACAATGACGGGAGTTTCAGCACTAGCTGGGTATATTGATCGAAAAGACGGTCATCAGCTGGTATTTGTGATGATGATGAACGGATGGGTGGGTAAGCTTTCAAAATGGCGTGCAGCCGAGAATCGACTATTAACCATTCTTGCAGCAGGAAAATAAATATGACAAAAAAATTTGCTGTCATTGGCCACCCGGTTAATCATAGCCTGTCTCCAGCCATTCATTATGCATTTGCTAAGCAGCTGGGTTTCGACATCGAGTATCAAAAGATAGATCCTGGGTTGCATGGTTTTAAAAGTGCTTTGCTTGCTTTTCGTAAAGAGGGTGGTTCTGGAGCGAGTGTAACCTTGCCATTTAAGCAAGAGCTTAGCGTCTTAGCGGATCGATGTACGTCGATAGTGACTGCTTCAGGTGCAGCGAATACGCTTTGGTGGAACGATTCGAATGAGTTATATGCAGATAATACGGATGGTTTAGGGTTGATTTGGGACTTAGAGCGGTTATCCCTTGTTCTCAAGGGGGCGAGGGTTTTGTTGTTAGGTGCGGGAGGAGCTGCTGCTGGCATTTTACCGAGCTTATTGAAAGAAAAGCCTCAAAAAATTTATGTAGCTAATCGTACAATAGAACGCGCGCATGAGTTAGTTGCTAGACAGGAATCTATTTTTTTTAGCTGTTTGAAAGCGGTGTTATTTGAAGAAAATTATTCAGAACCAATGGATTTGGTTTTACACGCAACGTCTTTAGGTCATCAAGGTAGGACTCCGGACCTGTCAGAGACTGCGTTAGGTGAAAAAACGGTTTGCTACGATCTTTCTTATGGCGACTCTGCAAAGCCTTTTTTACGGTGGGCAAGAGAACGTGGTGTGCTCTATTGCGCAGAGGGCATCGGCATGTTAGTGGCACAGGCAGCTGAGCAATTTGAGCGATGGAATGGTAAACGCCCTAATGTGCTTGAAGCCTTGAATGAGATTAATCTCCTTCTGAGCTCAGGCATGGGGTAACCTTCCTGTTTAAATACCACCACTCGAATAATTTTTTCTTAATATATCAGCGCTTCAGCCATGTTAGAGTGTCACAAAATTAAGTACGAAAGGAGCTTATGATGAAAAAACCAAAAAACGGAAGTTATCAATATGAAATGGTTGACGTTACACAAGACGAAGATACAAGTGAACCTCCTTATTCTAAAAACCGCGGGTTAGATTTTGGGGCATTACGCTTCGGATTATCCACGAGAGTGTCAGCTTACTTACCAAAATCGACCTCGATTCCAAGTGATCCCATCAAAGAAACAGTAAGAAATACAGTTAGTGCCATTATGGTCACTGCCGTTCTTGCTGTTGTGTTGGTTATTTCTCCAGCAGTTGGGTTTGTTGTATTATCGTTGGCTGCGGTTTTATATACGCTTTTTATGGCTCAAAAACGTAAAGCGGCTGACTGGGTTAAGCCTAGTCAATTGAGAGATTGTGCAGTTAAAGCGGTTCCATGTATACCCCCCGTTCATTTCGTCATGTAGACCTGGCTTTATCATCTGGAGTGATTTTTTGTAAACCAATGTGCCAAGCAAAAATTACGGTTATGGGCGAGTTAGTAAATGAGGGTTAGAGAATAAGACGCGTTTTTCGGTTGCAAGATATAATTTTTTAGTATTCGAGAAAACACATAAGAGCAGAAAAAAAATATAAAAAGCGATCAGGTCTGCCTGGTAGCTCGGTACACAAAATCGTCTGATTGCCCAGCAATTTTAAGGAATAGGTCACTGAATTGCGTTCCTCTGGATAGCAAACGCAGCTGTTGTCATCTGATTCCTATCAAAAACTAAGGACACATTGGATAGCTTATTCCCATATACTTCTGGACCTATGTGAACAAGCTTCGAAAAATCATGAAGGTTGATATTAAACGCGACTTTGTCTTTAGCGACAATTAACGCATATTGGCTTCCTTGAACATGTTTAGCTTTTGCTTTTGTATAGATAGATGGTTTGTCTTTCCTAAGTTGTGTACGTCGTTTTGCTTTGAAAAAAAGTTCTATCCTGACAGTTGACGTGATTTATGAAGAATTAGGGTCCCCGACGTGTTTTTAATGTTATTTTGTAATAAAATCATAAGCTTCTGTTTCTGTGAAATTATCGATCGGGTCACTGCTTTGTGAGAAATGTCTCACAAGCGTGTAAGCATTTTTCTACTTTTCTTGCAGAAAATGTTAAATTAGTAGATAGAATAAAATCTTAACTAATTGATTTTAAACAAAAATACATTAGAGATTTAAAGTAGCGGTAAAAATAGATAAATAGGTCCTTGTTAGACACTGTTGGAATGATAAAGTCTGTCTTGTGTTTAGGAGTGATTCACGCCAAAACATACCGATTTTGAGAAAGTCTCTCATGGATTGAGAACATCTAAGGATAGATAGAGGTAAGGATTACCACCTAGATAAGATGAATAGTCTGTCTATGATTTCTCAATCAATCAAGCACTACCTCGTAAGCCGACATGAAAATGTCGGCTTTTTTTATGGGAAAATCATTTTTAATGACGTAGTGATTAGGTTTTCTTATTGCCCCAGATTTACAAAAAAAGACCGTTACTCTTTTCATTTGGGATGCTTGCATTGCAGTGACATGCTAAACATGTTTAAGTATTTTTTGGATCTAATTGTGGGGCAGCTATGTCAACCGATTCTTTAAGCTTAGTTGAAAAACAACGCTTGATTTGGACGAACCCTTGGGTATTTATTGCCTGTGGTTTTGGTGTGGGTACCTTACCCATCATGCCAGGGACTTACGGTACTTTTCTTGGAGTAGGGTTGGTGTTGTTCTTATACAAATTGAGTTTTTGGTGGAATATAGCGGTACTGGTATTGCTTTTTTTAGCAGGTGTTTGGTTATGTGGTTACGCCAATAAAAAATGGGGTACGCTCGATCATCCTGCCGCTGTTTGGGATGAAGTAGTCACATTTCCTTGGGCGATGCTTTTCGTGCCAATAACACCGGTTACACTGCTGGTTGCATTTTTACTATTTCGTTTTTTTGACATTGTAAAACCTGGGCCAATTCGGTGGGTGGATAAACATTGCCACGGTGGTTTTGGCGTCATGTTGGATGATTGGATAGCAGCTATTGCGAGTTTAATCGTAATTCATCTGTATTTGTGGGTTTTTTAGACAAGAACACTTTTTAGTAATAAATAATAAATAATCGATAAAATAGCGCCAGCGGGTAGTGTAATGACCCAAGAGAGAAAGATGCTACCGACAACTTTTAGGTTGATCGCGCCAATGCCGCGTGCGATACCCACACCTAATATGGCACCGACTAACGTTTGTGTGGTTGAAATTGGTAGACCAATACCAGAGGCAACGAGTACAGTTGAGGCAGTGGCTAGTTGAGCTGCGAAACCTCGGCTTGGAGTCAGCTGAGTAATTTCATGACCAATTGTAGCAATGACTCGATATCCATAAGTGGCTAAACCCAAAATAATCCCCGCAGCACCCAGTCCCATGACCCATAGTGGGATGGGTGAATGTCCTGTTAAAACGATAGCGTGTGCCACATCAACTACCGCAGCGAGAGGGCCAATAGCATTAGCGACATCATTAGAGCCATGCGCAAATGCCATTGTGCAAGCTGTAAATATCATCAAAATACCAAATACCTTCTCGAGGTGGTGAAAATTTGCAACGGTTTGAGTGTCTTTTAAGTGTTGATAGCGTTGTAATAGAATACGGCCAATGATAGCTGCAATCAGGCTGATTAAGATCGAAATTAGAATACATTGCCAAAAATGAATAACGATCCCCAAGTGTTTTAAACCACTGAACACAGTGACCAATGTCAAAACAATAGCCGATAAAAAAACATAGACGGGGACATAAAGTTTTGCTGATTGCGTCGGTTTCTTGCTTTCAAAAATCAATATTTGAACACTGCGAAATAAAATGAAAGCAACAATACCTGCGATAATAGGAGTCACAATCCAGCTTAGTCCAATATTGATGCATGCGCTCCAGTGAACAGAGTCTACACCGGTTGCGACTAGGCCAAAACCGATGATAGCACCGACAATGCTGTGTGTAGTAGAAACAGGCCAGCCACGCCAGGAGGCGATCAATAGCCATGTTCCAGCAGATAATAAAGCAGCTAGCATGCCATAGATGAATAAGCGAGGGGTATCCTTGAAGTAGCTAACATCAATGATGTGGGAACGAATGGTGTCCGTTACTTGGCCGCCCGCTAGCATGGCGCCAAGCGCTTCAAAGATGATAGCAATGGTAATCGCCTGTTTAATCGTAATAGCGCCAGAGCCAACAGAGGTACCCATGGCATTAGCCACGTCATTAGCACCTACTCCCCAGGCCATAAAAAGCCCGAAGATAGTTGCCAGAACGATATAGAGTTCGGCGTGAGGCATAAATCCTAAATTCAGTATTTTCTGAAAAAGGCTAAAATACCACGGGTGAAAGGGATGCACAAGGAAACAAATGACAAGGCAGTTAGCTGATTTCCTGAAAATGGCTTAAGCTATTTTGAATCATCATCTTCCCACGATAAAGCACCGCCGGCTTGATAGTCGATAACGCGGGTTTCAAAAAAGTTCTTTTCTTTTTTAAGGTCCATCATCTCGCTCATCCAAGGGAATGGGTTTTCCACGCCAAGGTATTCTTCTTTTAATCCTAATTGCAGTAAGCGACGGTTGGCGATGTAGCGTAAGTAAGATTCAAACATATCAGCGTTGAGACCCAAAACACCTCGCGGCATTGTGTCTCTCGCATAGGCGCATTCTAACAAAACACCTTCACGCACCATAGCAACGATTTCTTTTTGAAAGGTGTCGGTCCATAGGTGTGGATTTTCAGCTTTTATTTGGTTGATGACATCGATACCGAAGTTTACATGCATAGATTCATCGCGCAAAATATATTGAAATTGTTCAGAAGTTCCCGTCATTTTACCGCGTCGACCCATGGCTAAAATTTGGGTAAAGCCTACATAGAAGAAAAGGCCTTCTAAAACAACATAAAAAGAAATTAAATTGCGTAAAAGTGCTTGATCAGTTTCTGGTGTACCCGTTTTGAAGTTGGGATCTTCTAGTTCTTTCGTGTATTTCATTGCCCAATTAGCTTTGTTGGCTACAGAGGGAATTTCTCGGTACATATTAAAGACTTCTTTTTCATCGAGGCCTAGGCTTTCAATAATGTGTTGGTATGAGTGTGTATGCAAAGCTTCTTCAAAGGCTTGTCGCAATAAATATTGCCGGCATTCAGGACTGGTAATTAAGCGATAAATGGCTAGTACGAGATTGTTTGCGACCAAGGAGTCTGCGGTGGAAAAAAAACCCAGTGAACGTTTGATAATCGTTCGTTCATCATCGGTTAAACCATTGGGTGTTTTCCATAAAGCAACATCCGCTGCCATGTTGATTTCATTAGGCATCCAGTGATTTGCACAACCAGCGAGGTATTTTTGCCAGGCCCATTCGTATTTAAAAGGGGCGAGTTGATTAACATCACCGGTGCCGTTAATCATCATTTTTCTTTCGCGTTCGTATTGTGCTTTTTCTTGTTGAGCGGTTGTTTTTTTTTCAATAACTTCGTCTGTATCGTCCCAGCTGAGAAGGCTGATTGCCATGAGGCTCTCCTTGGTTGTTATTATTGACAGGCTTCGCAATCGGGATTTTCGATTGAGCAAATGGATGCTCCACTTTGTACCGCGTTTAAAGCACCATCGTGAATGGTTGCTTTTTCAGCCGACGTGGCACCCATGCTGCGCAAGTAATAGGTGGTTTTTAAGCCACGTAACCAAGCCATTTTGTAGAGCGTATCTAGTTTTTTACCCGAGGGCTCTGCCATGTAAAGATTCAAAGACTGTGCTTGGTCAATCCATTTTTGGCGGCGAGAAGCAGCATCCACCAACCAGCGGGGTTCTACTTCAAAAGCAGTTGCGTAGCGTTTTTTGAGATCTTTAGGGATGCGATCAATCGCCTGCACACTCCCGTTGTAATACTTCAAGTCATGAACCATCACGGTATCCCACAAATTCATTTCTTTGAGCTCGGCAACGAGGTAAGGATTAACAATCGTAAATTCACCAGACATATTCGATTTAACAAATAAATTTTGAAAGGTGGGCTCAATAGATTGAGATACGCCGCAAATGTTAGAAATCGTTGCAGTTGGTGCAATTGCCATCAGATTTGAGTTACGCATGCCATCTTTGATGACACGCTTACGTAGCGTTGCCCAATCTAAACGCGAGGTTTGATCTTGTTCTAGATATTTACCACGTGCATCGGCTAGTCGTTGAATAGAGTCAATGGGTAAGATGCCTTGGCTCCACAGTGATCCATCGAAACTTTCATAAGTGCCGCGTTCTATCGCTAAATCAACCGAGGAGGCAATAGCGTGGTAGCTAATCAACTCCATGCATTTATCTGCAAATTCAACCGCAGCCTCGGATGAGTATGCCAATTTTTGCATGTGTAAGGCATCTTGGAATCCCATGATTCCTAGTCCAATCGGACGGTGTTTTAGGTTTGAGTTGCGTGCTTGCGGAATGGAGTAGTAGTTGATGTCAATCACATTATCGAGCATTCGAATAGCTGTCTTAACGGTTTTAGCCAATTTTTCGCTATCGAGCTTGCCATTAACAATATGATGAGCCAAGTTGATGCTACCGAGGTTACAAACGGCTACTTCGTCAGTTTCTAGGCTGCCGCCTGAGCAGGTATTTAATGTGATTTCTGTGCATAAGTTAGAGCTGTGTACTATGCCGATATGTTGTTGTGGTGAGCGCAAGTTACAGGGATCTTTGAATGTAATCCAGGGATGGCCTGTTTCAAATAGCATTCCTAGCATTTTTCGCCACAAATCAACCGCTTTGATTGTTTTGCTTCTAACAATGCCCGCTTTGCCTTTTGCTTCATAGGCGACATAGCAGTCTTTAAATGCTGTTCCATAACAGTCGTGTAAATCACTGGTTTCATCGGGTGAGAACAAAGTCCAATTGCCGTTTTCAAAGACACGTTCCATGAATAAATCAGGTATCCAGTTAGCGGTATTCATGTCGTGAGTTCGTCGGCGCTCATCTCCGGTGTTTTTCCGTAATTCCAAGAATTCTTCGATATCCATGTGCCAAGTTTCTAGGTAAGCGCAAACGGCTCCTTTGCGCTTGCCACCTTGATTGACGGCAACTGCAGTCGCATCGGCCACATTTAAGAAAGGAACAACTCCCAGGGATTTGCCATTAGTGCCTTTGATGTGTGCGCCAAGTGCACGCACAGGAGTCCAGTCATTGCCAAGGCCACCAGCAAACTTGGAAAGCATTGCATTATCGCGCAGCGCGCCATAAATGCCTTCCAAGTTATCCGGGACTGTCGTCAAAAAACAACTCGACAACTGAGAATGCGTTGTTCCTGAGTTGAATAGGGTTGGGGTAGAGCTCATGTAATCGAAAGATGAAAGCAGTTCGTAAAACTCAATGGCTCGCTCGTTTCGGCCTGCTCCCTCGCAGTGAGCCAAGCCCATAGCGACTCGCATAAAGAAGACTTGCGGCAGTTCCAAGCGTTGGTCTTTATGATGAATAAAATAGCGGTCATACAGAGTTTGTAGGCTTAAATAAGTGAACTGGCGGTCGCGTTTAGGTAGCAGTGCAGCCGCTAATCGATTGATATCAAAATCCATCAAGTTTTTATCTAAGATATCAATCTCAATCCCTTTTTGGATAAAGGCTTGAAAAGCATTTGAGTAGTAGTTATCCAAGCATTCAGATTGTTGATCAAACTCAATGTTAAGTGCATATAAGCTTTCTTCAAAGAGCTGACGTCTTAGCAGTTCAGCGGTCACGAAGCTGTAATTGGGCTCTTGCTCAATCAATGGACGAGCAGCTAGAGTCATTGAATTATAAACTTCATTAATAGGGATATTATTAACGAGGTTACTGTAGGTTGCTTTGAAAACGGCCATAGGATCAACGTTCTCAAGATTTTTGCAAGCAAGCTTAATGATATTTTGTAGCCAAGAGGGTTTGAGTGCGCAGTGAGTGCCATTTCGGCAGATCATGTTTAAGATCCCCTCTTCTTTTGTAGTTTCTTTTAGTGCGTCACGTCTTTTTTTTCTTTCCTCACGGTAGAGCACATAGGAAACGGCTACATCACGCAGACCCTCTAGCATGAGTGCCAACTCGACTTTGTCTTGGATGGCCTCAATGTGAATCAGACCTCCATTTGGCCAACGGTTATGGAGAGCTTGGCTGATTGAGTGGGCTAATTTTCCCGCAATTTCATTGACGCGCGTTGATTGGGTACTGGTATTTCCTTCAACAGCTAAAAATGCCCGTTTAATTGCTAGTTCAATTCGGTTTTGGTCAAAGTCAGCAAGCCGTTTATCGCGTTTGATAACTTGAAGCATGCCTGGTTTAGCAGACATGGTATCCAGAGGTGGTTGACTGACTGGTGTGTCAGTGCTTTCTGCTGCTATTGGAGTCATATGTTATTCCCTTACTAAAATTAAGACAAAAAAGGTGCTTAGCCACAAGAGTGTCGCCCAATAATACCGGAGGCAATAGGTGTGCGGCACCAAATACACGCAAACACCCTGGAAACGCAATATCTAGTTGTCGTCTCATCTGATAACCACAAGATAGTGTGTTTATGTTCAGCTTGCAAGTGAAAAAGTTGGGATCTTTCTGTGGATAAGTTGTGTGGAACTAAGTCAGGTTTAATGCGCCTTTTTCATTGTCTTGCAATTCAATTGTTTAGAAGCCATTTGTTTTTGAATCGGTCAGTGTGTTTCTGTTTGTCTACTTGTATAATCGGACATAGGAAATTGATTTTACTGTCCCTTAGCTAAGAGAAGGCCTACAGTCTAGCAAGAATTTCTCGTGGGTCAGATGCGCTGTTAGGAAACGTTCCGTTTTTTTCAGACGTTGACAGAGGCTTCGGTAACGTGATGGGGAACATCAAAGTGAATGACTTGATAAAAAATGGTTACCGTATCAACGTGGGTATGGTCATTGCCAATCAGCAAAATCGGTTGTTTTGGGGTTGTCGACAGTTGTGTCGGCAGGCGTGGCAATTTCCTCAGGGTGGCGTTGTTCAAGGTGAGACCTTGCGAGAAGCGTTATACCGTGAAATGTTGGAGGAGGTAGGGCTTTTAAAGCATGATGTACATTGCTTAGCTAAAACTAGGCAATGGTATAAATACGATATCCCCCCAGCCTACCAACGATCAGATCGATCGCCTTGTATTGGGCAACAACAAAAATGGTTCCTATTGCGTCTAAATACGCATGACAGTGCTATCAACTTAGCTACGTCATTAAAACCAGAGTTTGAAACTTGGCGTTGGGTAGAGTATTGGGAGGCGGTTGATTCGGTGGCTTCATTTAAGCGTGATATTTATAAAGCGGTTTTAGAAGAGTTTGCACCTATATTGGGAATCGCTCCATACCCATCTATTCTCGACAAATAAAGAGGATTGTTAGAAAACGTTTTTATGTTCATCCGCAATTTTTGTCTCATGGGTGGCTAATAAAGACTCAAGCTTAGGGATATGAGCTATGATTAAGTTGGTTTTTTAGTTGAGAAATGGATAAAAAGTAATGACAGTAACAGAAATACTGAGAAGAATTATTCAAGAAGTTATGGCCGAAAATACGCTAGATGAAGCGTTGAATAGGTTAATGAATAAATTGGTTGAGCAACTGGGTTGTGATGCGAGCAGTATTTTCTTTTGTGATGATGAAAAAGGGGAGTATGTTCTCGCTGCCCAAGCTGGTTTTGGTACAGAGGTTGAGCTGACGCTTCGTTTACCTTATGGCATGGGTGTTTTAGGTGTGGTCGCTGAGCGAGAAGAGATCGTCAATCTGGATAATTTGACAAAACATCCCGCGTACGAAATAGATCCCAAGTATAAAGATGGTGACTTCAAAGGTTATCTAGGCGTTCCAGTCATTGCGAGCGGCATGTTAGTGGCGGTAGTTGTTTTATACCTGAAAGAAGAGCGCCGCTTCAGTGAAAAAATTATGTCGATGGCGATGACGCTATCGGTTTCTTTGGCCAATCGCCTAGCACAAGCCTATGCGAAAGGTCAGAGCTTGACTGATATCAAACAAGGCAAACAAAAAGAACAGGGATATTACGGCTTACCGGGTTCTCCAGGTGTAGGAATAGGTGTGGCACAGGTTGTGTTTCCAGAAGTGGACTTGGATGCTGTTCCTGATCAGGCTGCGGGAGATAAGGATGAACAAGTTGCGCGTTTTGAGCAAGCATTGACTCAAGCTCGTGAAGAAATGGGGCGCCTGCAGCAACAAGCCAAAATAACACTGTCAGCAGCAGAGAGTTCTATTTTTGATGCTTATTTGCGTATTTTGGATAGTCGAACCTTTATCAATCAAGTGATCATGGAAATTGAAAAGGACCAATGGGCTGAGGGAGCTTTGCGTCGTGTTGTTAGGCGTCAGGTTTCTCAGTTTGAATCTTTAGAAGATGTTTATTTGCGTGATCGAGCAGGTGATTTTTTGGACCTAGGGCAGCGAATTTTATTTTTTCTCCAGACTAAAGAGCATGCATCGATTGAGTATCCAGAGAAAACAGTTTTGGTGAGTGAGGATGTCACGGCAACCGCATTGATGGAGGTGCCACCGGAGAAATTAGTTGGGGTTGTTTCGGCATCGGGCTCTACGAATTCCCATGTTTCTATTTTAGCTCGAGCAATGGGTGTCCCAGCGGTGATGGGCTTGCAGGGAGCGCAAATCATTCAATTTCAAGCTCAGCCGATTATTGTAGATGGGTATAATGGCCAAGTTTATGTTTCACCCTCCCGTGTGGTCTCTAAAGAGTTTCATAATTTTTCGCTTGAAGAAGCGCAGATGGACGCAGAGCTCCATAAGTTACGGGATGAACCAGCTCAAACGACAGACGGGTGTCGTGTTAAGTTATTTATTAATACGGGTTTAGCTGAAGGGGGCGCTTCATTGCGTGTAGGGGCGGAGGGCATTGGTCTTTATCGAACCGAAATGCCATTTATGGTTGCTGAGAGTTTTCCAAGTGAAAATGAGCAATATCATCTATATAGGCGTATATTACAAAGCTTTGCGCCGCGTCCTGTTTATATGCGAACTTTGGATATTGGCGGAGATAAGCCTCTTCCTTATTTTTCTTGGGAGGATGAAAACCCAGCTTTGGGTTGGCGCGGTATTCGAGTCACTCTCGATCATCCTGAAATTTTTTTACAACAAATTCGTGCAATGCTTCGTGCAAATCAGGGGTTGGGTAATTTATCAATCCTCTTACCCATGATTAGTGGGTTACAAGAAGTGGATAACTCTTTACGGCTGATTATTCAAGCACAGGAGGAGTTGCAAAATGAAGGTTGCATGCAACCTATGCCGCCTATTGGAAGCATGATTGAGGTACCCGCTGCCGTTTACCAAAGCTATGAATTGGCTAAACGATTGAATTTTTTATCAGTGGGTAGCAACGATTTAACGCAGTATTTGCTTGCTGTTGATCGAAATAATTCACAGGTCGCTAAACTATATGATGGCTTACACCCGGCGGTCCTTAGGGCCTTGAATGAGACAGTTAAGGCCGGGCACCGAGCAGGTCGTCCGGTGGGTATTTGTGGTGAGTTAACCAGTGATCCATTAGCCGTTCTATTACTAGTAGGCATGGGCTTTGATTCGCTTAGTATGAATGCTAGGATGTTGCCACGTATCAAGTGGGTGATTCGCAGTTTTTCTTCGCAAGAAGCGCACCAGGCGTTGCAAGCATCTTTGCAAATGGATGATGCGCGTGAAGTGCGTCTGCACTTGGAAGGTATACTGGACGCAGCGGGGTTAGGGGGCTTAATTCGCGCTGGTCGCTAACGACGAGAATAAAGCATGCTGTTATATCCAGAAATTAATCCGATCGCTTTTTATCTAGGGCCTCTTCCTGTGCATTGGTATGGCATTATGTATCTATTGGCTTTTACCACTGCCTGGTTATTGGCTAACTACCGTAAACAAAGGGTTGTGCCTGGGTGGAATGCGGAGCTTATCAGCGATCTTGTTTTTTATAGTGCGTTAGGCGCTATTTTAGGTGGACGAATCGGTTACACGCTGGTGTACAATTGGCCCAACTTTGTATTGTTTCCAAGTGTTATGTTTAAAGTGTGGGATGGTGGGATGTCTTTCCACGGTGGAATGATGGGTGTCGTTTTTGCGACGTGGATATTTGCTCGAATTAAAAAACGCCATTGGTGTGAGGTGACTGATTTTGTAGCGCCTTTGGTTCCGATTGGTTTGGGCTTGGGTCGTTTAGGTAACTTTATTAATGGAGAGTTGATGGGGCGAGTTAGCCATCTACCCTGGGCTATGTTATATCCAAATGGAGGTGTACAACCTCGACATCCTTCTTCGCTCTATGAGTTTTTGTTAGAAGGGGTCATTTTATTTCTGATTCTTTGGCTTTTTTCGGCGAGGCCTCGTCCTCGCTTTGCAGTGAGCGCTTTGTTCTTAATAACCTACGGTATTTTTCGTTTTGTCTTGGAATTTTTTAGACAGCCCGATCAGCAATTGGGTTTTATTGCATGGGATTGGTTAACAATGGGGCAGCTCTTGTCATTTCCAATGGTGCTGGTAGGATGTGTTACGATGTACTGGAGTTACAGACGAAAAATTTGAAAGCAGAAGGATTAGCATATGTTCAAACAGGTTATTTTGATAATTGCACTTTCACTGATGGCTATTTTTTTTCGAGTAGAAATTAGCCATTTATTGAATGCACTGGTTTATCTGCACAATCAGGTTTCTCACTTGTTGCACCTGATTTTCTCAGATGACGTAACAGGGCGAGTTATTCAAAATGTAATTGCGTTGCTCATTATTCCCTTTGTTTTTGGTTTGATTGTCGGTATCGTTTTTTGGCTAATAAAACGTGCAACTATGCCGCATATCATGGCCATAGTTTGGGGGTTTTGGTTGGTTTTGTTGGTCACCCTATTGGCACAAACCGGCAGCATCACAAGTAAAGCAACCGTCAATCGCATGGCAAGTCATGCCCATACTACGTGGGGTATAACTCAGACCTAAAAGTGGTCGGGCTCTCCACGTATTTGCTGAAAATGACTGCTTCAAGCGGGTCTCCCTCGCGAAGCTGTGTCTGGAATGGTAAGCTAGGTGCGAATCAATGAGAAGGAGTTGCCATGGACATTTTCTGTAATGAGAATCAGTATTTAAATTTCCTTCGTCATATTTTAAATAATGGTCAGCTTAAGTCTGATCGCACCGGTACCGGCACGGTCAGTGTATTTGGTTACGATATGCGGTTTGATTTAAGAAATAGTTTTCCGTTGCTGACAACGAAGCGGTTGCATCTGAAGAGTATTATTTATGAGTTGTTGTGGTTTTTAAAGGGCAGCACGAATGTGCGTTACTTACAAGATAACGGTGTGCAAATTTGGAATGAATGGGCTGATGAGAATGGTGAATTAGGTCCTGTTTATGGGCATCAGTGGCGAAGTTGGCCGACATCCGATGGTAAAGAGGTGGATCAAATTGCCACGCTTATTCACCAGTTAAAAAACAATCCCGATTCGCGTCGTTTAATTGTCAGTGCATGGAATGTCGGCGAGCTTCATAAAATGGCATTACCACCTTGCCATTTGTTGTTTCAATTTTATGTTGCAAACGGTGAGTTGTCATGCAAATTGACGCAGCGTTCGGCGGATGCATTTTTAGGAGTTCCATTTAATATAGCGTCATATGCTTTACTGACTTGTATGATTGCCAAAGAAGTCGGTCTTAAATGGGGTGATTTTATTTGGTCTGGAGGCGATTGCCATATTTATTCGAATCATATTCTGCAAGTAGAAGAGCAGCTGTCCCGTCAACCAATGGCGCCTCCAACAATTGAAATTCTAGGGAATAATGATCTTTTGAATCATGAATTTGAAGACTTCGTATTTCATAATTATAAAGCACATCCGAGTATAAAGGCCCCGATTGCTATTTAATTTCAGTTCGTTAAAGATCGTTGCTTAACCGTTAGAACAGAACCGAATAATTTTCGAGAAATACACGAATAAACTTGCTAGAATACCGTCTTTTATTGAAGCGTATAAAATGGCTGGGTATATGACTATTAGTGAGCGAGAAAAATGGCAGGAAGAGCTGGCGCGTGCGAGCATAACCGCTGAAGATTTGTTTAAACAGTTGCGGTTGCCGGTAGAGTCGTTGTATGTGGATCGAAATTTTCCTTTGCGAGTTCCAGACTCATTTGTGCGTCGGATGGAGCTCGGAAATATCCAGGATCCTTTATTGTTACAGGTTTTACCTCAAGCACGTGAACAAGTTTTAGCAACTGGCTTTGTTTCCGATCCATTGCAAGAAAAACAGGTCGTACCGTTGAAAGGTTTATTGCATAAATATAAAAGCCGAGTGTTACTCGTGGTGACGGGTGGTTGTGCGATTCATTGTCGTTATTGTTTTCGACGACATTTTCCTTACGATGAGCATGCGATTACGAAGGAGCAGTGGTTGGCTATTAAACTTTATATACAATCGCATCCAGAAGTGAATGAAGTTATTTTGAGTGGAGGCGATCCCTTGATTTTAAAAGAGGTGAGTTTAGCGAAGTTATTTTCGGATATAGAAAGTATTCCTCATATTCGCCGTATTCGAATTCATACGCGTATTCCTATTGTGTTACCAGAGCGAATGACTGTGAGTTTTTGGCAAATGTTGGATGATTGCAAGTTACCGATAATTTTAGTGCTGCATAGCAATCATGCGAATGAAATAAATGATGAAGTAGTTAAGGCAATTAGACCAGCCGCCTCGAAAGGTATAACCCTCTTGAATCAAGCTGTTTTGTTATCCGGTATTAATAACAGCGTGGAGGCACAAGTGAATTTATCGGAAGCCTTGTTTGCAGCAGGTGTAATGCCGTATTATTTGCACTTGTTAGATCCGGTGCAAGGTGCAAGCCATTTTAATGTATCAGAAGAAAAAGCGGTTCAGTTAATGAAAGCCTTATTGCTGGAGCTTCCTGGTTTCCTAGTTCCTACACTCGTTCGTGAGGAACCGGGAAAGGGCAGCAAAACTCCAATCGCTCTTTTAATCTAAGATGCAAAGTTTTTCCTCCAAAGATCGATTAAAGAAGGCTAACCAGTCTGCGCCTTCATCACAGGATTATGCTATTAGAGCTTCAGAGCAACGGCTGAGACAGTTTGATGAATACTCTCTGTGAATTGTCAACAGGCCCGAGTTTGGCACTACCACTTACGACCGCCACCGCCTCCGCCACCACCATGGTAGCCTCTTTGATCCCCACGTTGACCACCGCTGCTGGATTTAGCCTGATGTAAAAACTTACACCTATTACCAAAGTGACAAGATCCAGGTTTTCCGTTGTATTGAAAGCAGATGTTCTTTTGACTAGCTACCATATCACCGGTGCCGACGTGTCTTTCTTCAGATATTCTAAACTGAGCCATAGCGTCAAGCAATTTAGAAACCTCAGCTTTTGAATCAAGGTTTAACAGCTGATCGAGCTCTTCACGCTCAACGACTTCTCCATTCTCAATCATATCTTGAATCATGACCTGCAGATCACTTGTTTTTTGTACCAAAAATGGAAGATTACCAATTACGAGCAAGTTACACATAGGACGCGTGATCGATACATTTAAGCGACGAAAATCACTTAAAAAGCCAATACTGAACTGACTTCGCACGCAGGATAATAAAATGTAATGACATTCATCACCTTGGAAACCATCGACGGTACTGACGCGTGTCTTTTTATCGAGATACTTTTCCAGTAAATACGTTAGCAACAGCACTTGTGCGGAATAGAAAGAAATTACACCAATGGTATTCACGCGATCAACTGTTCTAATATGTTTAACTATCGCCAATATGTACGCGGCTTCTAACTTGTTTCTATAACTGACAACAGGTTGCTCTTGCTCCGATGGGAGATTGTAGAAAGCCCGAGGTCTTTTTAAGAGTTCACAAGGGGGAGTAACGTTTTTCCTGGCTGCTTCTACAACGGGGTCTGTTACCAAACGGCCATCATAAAATCGCAAGGAAGGCCATCGACAGATTTTTGCATGCATTCGATACTGGATAGTGAGCATATCAGCGCGCTGTTGATTTTCTTCAAATAGTCGCCACATCAATGACCAGTCGTATCGTTTTGCCTTTGCACCTTCAGATAAAACAGTCGCAGGTAACTGCTTCGTATCACCAACTAAAAGCAATCGTCTTGGTCGGTGCTGCATAGGGACAAGTGTCAGCGCTTCCGGAGCCTGACCAGCCTCATCAACGACCAAATAATCAAGCTTCCCCAAATCAGAATGAAAATTACTCCGCCCCGATACTGACAAAGTACAAAAAATAACTTTTGCTGAACCTAACAAAATACGCTCTAACTCTCTCTTATCGGATAATCCTGATTTACAAAGCGTAAAATACGCTCTAATCTCTTTTACTATTTCCAAAGCTTTTTCTAATGAGATAGCGGGTGTATTTAAGAAGGCATTTGAAAAAATATTAATTTCACTTGATTTTTCGATCATTTTGATAAAGCCTTCAAGCTCATAATTTTGAAATTTTTTATTCAAACGCTGCATTAAATTCGGCAGATTAGGCAATATTTTTTTGATTTTTCCCGGAATTTTTGTTTGAGATGCCAACAATGCTTCCTTAATTTCAGGATGGGCCGCCAGGTAGGCCTTAATCGATTTTTCACTTTCCCTCAACGCCTTCAATTCAGCAGCGTCAAGTGAAATATGACTTAAATTTTCCAAACCACTAATCTTGCCGATCGCTAAATCAATAAACTGACTTAAGCTTACAAATTTATGTAGCCCTAAGTATTTGTTTACGTATTCCTCCATTCGTTGTGGCAATTTAAGTTTTGTCGCGTCGAGAATTAATCGATCAAACTCATCGATCATCCGCTTAACTACAGCATGAAAACTATGCAAGGAAATTGGCAACAGGTGTTCTGGTATCTTTTTGTCAACACCTACTAAAATAATGGGCCATTCAGGATGCAAATTAAAGAAACGATCCGCTAAAACTTGAACAGCTTTGTTTGAGGGTCCGCACACCATGGTCTTGCCGGAAAAAATCAACTCCTCTAACAAAGCCACTGTTGTCGTTGTTTTACCCGTTCCAGGTGGGCCTTGCAGCAACATGAGTGGGTCATCTGTCATCAACACTCGCTTTATAGCAGCTTCCTGGGATACATTTAATCGCGGTGAATCAGTTTTTTTTGAATCGCCCGATTTTATTTCAAATGAGTAAAAACTAGGGAAATTTTCGTTCAGATTCAACAGTGCGGCTTCGTCAAGTTGCTGCTCATTTAGTAAAATCAACATGCCTGTAAAAGTGCCTTTTTCAGCCGCTAATAGTTTGTCGATAGGAATCAACAGTCTTTGAGGAATACGACTATAAGTTAAAAGCTTCTTTTTTTGCAGCGCTGAAAAAAGAGTGGTGTACTTAATCAAAGAATGAGCCGATGAATCATCGAATCCCACTAATTGCATATCTGAACTATCACCCTCTTTAGTCCATTCATGCGCTAGTTTTAATAAGATCTCTGGGTTTTCGCTCGTCAATATACACGGTTGATGACCGCTTCTTTTTAAGATTTCTGAAATCAAACTGGCTTGCTCTGCTGGATCAGATGATATATGCAGCCTGTCTGGCATTTGGACATTCCATTTGATATCCCCGAGCATGGACTTAACACCTAAGACATATTTAGGCTTCTCTTTTCCACCACCACCACCACCTCCTCCGGCTATTTCAGCCGAAGAAACCTGACTGGCGACTCTCTCGCCTTCATTTATAACCGTATAGTCTAATTTTCCTGCCAGCAGTTGATCCATATACGGCAATGAAGTTGCAAGTTTACAGGCTTCATAAATACGCATCTCTGTAACCAGTGAATGCAAAAACTTTACTTTCAATACCTGAGCCTGAGGTAAGGCATCATGGGGCTCAGAATAGGCATTTTCAGGAGTAATATTGGGTATTTTTATTCTTAATTTGCCTCCATTTTCATCTGGAGTATAAGAGGCAAAACCTAAAACTGTTTGCGATGGATAATAGTGTGGGATATACAACACGTTAGCTATTGTGCTTTCTGCATAATCTTTAGGAAGACGTCCTTGACACGTTAGCGTTACACATGATTCTCCCGGATACATTGTTTTTGAAATGAACTTGATATTGAACCAGCGCATTTTATCGTTAGAGTTATATCCTTCTACAAGTTGTGCATACGACTCACCAGCAACCAATGGCAAAAAACGATCGTAATACTTTTTTGTGGCAGTGGGGTTAATTGTTGCGCGAGATTCTGCAAAGCCCTCGTGAGAGTAATCATGAATGCCTGCAAAAAAAGGGGGGCTCGGTGAACTTGTCTCTAGGGTTTTAGCCCTTTCAATCTCATGACTAGGAGGGAGTCGTTCCGCATCGACTAATTCTTCCAACGGACGCTCAGTTTGCGGATAGTTTCTCTCCAACCAAACCGGTTTCCAACTCAAAACTTTCTCTATAAAATTTGTAGGATATGCTCTACTCATAAATTAATTCCTTGTAATCGAAAGTCCGAACTATACATACATTCATTTCAGTTCGATAGGAATACCTAGTGACCGCTCACGAATGTCCCATTAAAAAGAAAAAGAAGTCGATGATGCCTCAACTGAGGCTGGTGTACGTGATAATACCGTGTGTAGGTTCATATAGATTTGAGACTGAGATGATATAAAATAAGGCCTCTTGATTTACGGAAATAAACGGGAGGCCTTAAATGCAGATAAAATCACTGTGAATCAAATCATATCGAAGTTGGAAAATTGATGAAAGAGAAATTTGTTATGTAGTCCGACTTAGGCGCAAGAAACTTGATATTTACACATCCTTAAGAGAGGAAGGTGCAAGCCATTTTAATGTAT
>JBIKMG010000008.1:0-41083 GCA_044359385.1 Coxiellaceae bacterium | reverse complement strand
CCAAGCGTTGCAGTCATCAAATCTGCTTGCAGCTGCTTCACGGTAGCCACAGCCTGTAAATACATGGCACGAGCATCGTCTAATACAGCCTCTCCAATCGCATTTTTTGCATAGAGCTTTGTATTGCGCTCAAACATTTTTTTGCGATACATTTCACTCACTACAGCCGCTTTTATTTGTTCCTGCAAAGCCTCTATTTTAGAGGGGCGCTCACCCAATTGAAGATCAATTAAGGTTTGCTTTTCCGCTGCTGCATTCGCTTTTGCCTGTGCCAAATCACTAGTTTGTGGATTTTTATTCAATACGAATAAACGCTGACCTTGTTTGACGCTTTCACCCCGATGAACATCCAAGTAGTCTAAATAACCCGCGCAATACGATGCGGCGTAAGTATAGCGACCTTCAACATAACCTTGCTGATGATTACCCCGATCTGAGCAGGCTATGAGACTCATGCTAAGAAAAACCCATAAACCCGTATTTCGACTCAACATAAGCCCGCCCATTTCTCACCAAACCAAGATACAACATCCACTTCACGTCGCGAGGTATTGACAGAACCTCCGTGCTTTTCAAAGGTTTTTAGCTTCCCTCAAAACTGAAGATTTCATCAGGCTCATCTGATTCCCCAAAAGTGGCTGAGACATGATAGCTTGACCAACATCCCCTGTCGACTTGATCTGGTCAATTATAAATCGTAAGATCGTTTTTTGTAATCTTTTCAACCCGCCAAAGAGAAGCCATGCATCTACCATCTATTGGGCAGTTATCTCTCTCCCTCTCCTTTTTTGTTTATTGCCTCTATTTCTTGCCACAAATTTGGCATAATCGAAAACCTTCCCATGCGCGATACATCAGTCGCTTTCTGCAGCTCATTTATGTACTGGGCTACAGTGCTGATTGGCTCTATGGGGCAGCAGCCCACCTTGAATGGCAATACCGTTGTGTCAGTCTAATTGGTATTTTTGCACTTTCTTATCAACAGTGGCAAATGCGCCCCCCTTCTGGAGGGGAGCGAAGCTATGGGCTCCATAGCTTCGCAGTTGCATCAATGATCCTAACCTCATTTGTGTTTAGTCTTTTTTTTACGATTAAAGGAACACTGGCAACCAATGCCTTTGGCACAATTAGCATGCTCTGTGCTATGTTTGCGCTGACTCCTCAACTCATCCGTAACTACAAAGATAAAAATGGTCTGGCTATCAGCCATTTCTTTATCGGTATGACACTGATCGGCTGCATATTGGATATGATATCCGCTATTTTCTTGCATTGGCCTTGGCAAAGCTTAGTCAGTCCACCCATACTTTTTATCATTCAGCTTAGCTGCTGGTGGCAACAGCGCTTTTATCGCAAAAAAACAATCGGCGATAAAACCGAATTTTATTCAGCGTTACCCCTCAGCACGAGCAGCTAAGATTAAACAAACTTTGAAGCGTGATGTAAAATATTTTGTTGCAACAAATCAACGCTAATGGGTGTCATCTGTACGTTAGGAATCTCCTCTTGTAATGCCAACGCCTGAATACGCGCAGTTCCCTCTGTTTTATACAATCCTAGCGCCAATTGCTGCTTTCCATCGACCGTAATAAAAAAAACAGGCTGTTTTAGTGCATTAAATTCATTTAAGTCTTTATCCTCTAACGATGCCAACAACGTCACTCCTTCAGCAGGCTGCTCCAAAAAAAGCATCTCATCCGAAGTTAAGCGCCGACTCTTTCGAAGAGCCAATCGCTTAACCGGTTCGGTTGTCTTTCTATTTTTCAATACGTTAAGTTGATCTGGGCTTAGCGAATGAGTTGGATTCAATACACTCACCTCCTTCTGGATAGCTAGCTGTTGATGAGGCGTTGATTGTTGAGTCACTTTCTCTAGCGATGAAGGCGGAGTAAACGGTGCTGGCTCTCCCGGAAAACCTAACCAGCTAACACCCTTAGCATCCTGAACCCACAACCCCCGACTAGTAATCGCTGCGACTCGACCCCCATTCCCTAAATCAGCCCCACGCTCGACTTGCATCAATTCACTGCCTTTTTGCACGGTGGCTTCCCAATGCCCGTGAGACACCTTAGCTAAATACACTAAATGTAAATCAGTACCACTTTGCAAGAAATCGGCTGGTTTAGCCTGCGTATTTAACCCATCTGAAAAAGATCCCGATAAATTAAGCGTCTGTTGGTGAGATAAGGCTAGTTTTTTTTCAGCCTCCGCAATGGCCACTTGTTGTTGAAGCAACTGATAACGCATTTTCGCTTTTTGAATATCTGCAGCCAACTGCAAGTACTGTCTCTCGGTGGATGATGTGACCGTTGTTTGCTGCCATTGCGCTTTATGCGGAACTTTCTGATTCATTGGTTTTGCTTGTCTGGCTATTTGCTTTGTCGAAACGGGTTTAGGGCCTAAGTCAGACTTCAGCAAGCTAACAACCTGCCACGTTAATAACGCCAGCACTACCACCAACGCAACGCCTATTAATCGTTTTTTTTGTGTGTTCATTATGTTCCCCATATTTTCAAATGAATGGTGCCTTGCATTGCACCATCGTGATAAGCCAATGAAATATTGTCACAACTCACGGGGGCATTTGCCACTATTCGTCGCAACCAATCCAAATCTGCTGCCGTTAAATCTCTAACACGCCACTCGCAAGTCCATACCTTCCAGTTTTTTTCTTGCTTACTCGATAACAAGCGAAAACCAGACCCCAGATGGATATTGCGTAATTGATCCGATAAATAAACGTACAACTCGGTTGCTGAGTAAATCTTATTTTTAACATTAACCGGTTTAAAGTGTTTTTTTTGCGTCAATTTAACACTGGATGCATGAAGTGAAAATTCAAATTGATTTTGTCTTGCAAACGACAATAAGGGCGATAGCGCGGCCTGCTGATCGACAAAATGCAGGGATAACTCGTCGTTACCGTATTCAATTCGCTGTAACTGAATAGCCGGCAACAAAAAAACTTGAGACAACACACGAATAACCGACCCTAAAACTTCTGATGCCGGTTGTTGCGAGAGACCTTGGTAATACCCGGCATACGGAGACAAAATCACGCTAGCTGAATCGACTTCTTGCGGCTTTTTGATCCCCAAAAAAACCACTGTCATCGCAATAACAATGGCCAACAAAGCAAGCCAAACACCTTTCGATGTAGCCGAGAAAGCGGATTCTTGAAGCGCTTTTTCACACGGCAAAAGCTGCAAATCCAAATACAAAGGTAACGTATCCACGGCTGACTGTGGCAAAGAAACAGCTCTTTTTAGCATTAAATCGCTCAGTACCGCTCTGGAACCGTTTTCTGCAAATTCCACGAGAAACTGATCTCCAAAACCAAAATACAATAACTGGTATTCTGTTTCTTCCACAGTCAAAGGCAATAACTCCGTCCAGACTTCATCTATGGACACCCAGGTATCCAACTGTACTTTTCCATCACGAACAACCACCACCAACGTTTTTTTCAACGCTTCTCTATTTTCTATGTAGATAAAATTGGAATGCTTACTCCAATTTCTAGCCATGCTTTCGCCCAATAAAAAACCTAGATTCTTATCCAAGCAAACCTCTAGCACGCCTTTTTTATCTACAAAGATACGCAAGTACCTGCCCTGTTGCGCTGAGAGTTTACGCAAAGACTCACGCATGCGCGCTGGCTTTTGCTGTTTTAATTGGTCCCGGTAAACCTGTATCAGGAATACCGCGCCATCATTTCGAATTAATGTCGACATTCGATTCTGCGCTCTCAATAATTGTAGGCGTTAATAAAATCAAGGTTTCCAGGTGATCGCTAACAGCACCTTTTCCTCCCAAATCATGAATACCAAATAAGCTCGAATCTTTGGTTTCATCTTCCATCCGCTTAAAACCCGCCATAATCAACGTACTGCCTGATCGCACAAAACTACGCTGATTAAAGGATTTTTGAGACAAGGTTGGCAACTGAATAGCCTGATAGCTAGGCGCAGTATTGGATGTATAGGTTGAGGTTCCTGGATCGGTACTCATTTTTTCTAACTTATCCAAGTGCGCAATGGTGCTACTCACTTGTAAATAAACTTTATCTCCCCGAATTTTTGGTAGCACATACAAGGTGAAGCCATCCGTTATATTGCCAGGTGTTACCGAGGTGGTATTGAAGTTTTCATTTTGAGTTTGGCTCACACTTTGTATGTAACCAATATTCTTTGTAATCCGAATACTACCCATTTGGTTATTCATGGTAACCACTTGAGGCTCTGTCACTACTCGAACTTTACCTTGCTCACCCAAGCATTTAATCAATGTTTGAGTCCCTGTTCCTATCCCTAAGGACGCGACATTACTACTGGATGACATAACCAAACTATCACGAACAACATTCGCTGCTGATGCCGTTTGACCTGTCAAAGAGAAGCCGGTTCCTAATGTGTGTGCGATGATGTTCCAGTCGATACCCAAATTAAAGTCATCGTATAACTGAACCTCTAGCACTTTAACCTTGATCATTACTTCTTTCGATAAACTTTGATTGAGCTCTTCCATATAACGTGCCATCGCAGCCACTTGCCTGGGCCGATCATGCACTGTCACAGACGTGGTCGACTCCGATACAACGACTTTTCCTTCGGGAGATTTGATTTGTAACAAGGTTTTATTTAAATCTTCCCAGACCGATAACTTAGCCGTCAAATTATTATATTGTTGGTCATCTAATGTGGAACTATCAGAACCAGAACCCAAATGATCCGAGCCACCGTGTGTTGCACGTCGTGCAGAGCCAGTAGTCGATTCACCCACCATATAATTGGAAACACCCGGCATAAATGCAATATTAAAGGATCGATCTTCAAACGCAGACCAACTAATCTCACGATCACTTTGTTGAACATAATGATAATTCAAGGTGCTTCCTAAGACATCCAATGCTCCCTTTAATGTGCCTTGATAATCGATATTGACAGGACTGTCTGGACTGACGGTTGCATCGTAACTCACGCTGATATTATGTGACCCCACCAACCGGTTAACCAATCCTCTCAGTGGCATTCCTTGCGCACGCAAAGTGACCGGTTCACTCATCCAAGCAGGATCATGCTCCAAAGGAGTTGGGCGTGAATCAATATAGTATCCCTGCTTCACCAATACAGGCGGTTGCGCTCGATTTGCTCTCTCATTCAATAACTGCATTTCACTGCGTGAGGCATCTACGGCATGACTACTGTCTTTGTAATAGTTCGTCGCGCAACCTGTCAATGACGCGCTCAGCGCTAGACTAATCGATACGAGTTGATACTTTTTCATCTAAACATTCCTCGGTGTAATCACCAACACATGATTCCCTTCATAAAACGTTGCCTGCAATGGGTAGTTTTGCAAAACACGCATAAGCAATGAGTACAGGGTAGGTTCCTGAACCGTCACCTGTCCTACCCATTGGTAATCGCTATCTACCAACCAAACCACTTTTTTCCAACCATAATGCTTTGCAATACGCGATAAATTTTCTTTTAATGATCCGGAATATAACGTTATGGAATCTGACGTGTTTTTTTTCTCTACCCATTGACGCTCTTGCGTAATGCTTGAATCCCCCCTCTGCGTGTTGCCCAGTGCTTGATGTGTTTCTGCATACGCATTCACTAGACCAAAAAAACTCAATCCCAGCATCACCCGGAACACACCCATCCGAATAAACCCTCCAATTAAAGCAATGTGAACCTGTTTCAAAGCCTTATCTGTTGTGATTTCGCATTGGGTACGCGCTTTTTGAAATAAAATGATTCTCGAAAAGCCCTTTATCACGCTCATTAATGTCATCGTTGTCTCTCCTGTAACATGCTTGCTCCTACGTGTTAACCCTTCTCTCTCCCTCTCACCACCTGTTAGGCAAGGATCAGAGTTGAATAGTGAATTTTTTGAGTTCTGGATCTTCTTCGCTTGCGTTATATCCTTCTGCGATCACAGCTGCCACTGCATCACATGCTTGTTTCCTATCTGCGTCGGTTAACGAACGGCATCTTGAAGAATTATGCAACAGCCTCTGTGAAAATTGATGACACCGCCCCTGCCTGACTTTTGGTTTTTTTCTTTCTTCATCAGAGGATGATGAAGCTGTGTTTTCTCCATCACTCGAAAAATCAGCAGCCAAACCAGACTCTATGTCGCTAGAAGATGACAAATGTCCCTGCGGCTCGGTGGCAACGCGTGATGCCCCTAATTGATCGCCTGCTATTTCTTCTGGGGGCCTCTTTTTTACTTTTCTTTTTCCTCTTGGCTGAACTCTTTGTCTAGCCTTCAACTCTGAAACACCCACAGAAAAACGATCGGCGGGTAATCCTTCGTCAGTTCGGCTTATGCTACCGTGTTTAGTACGCGCAGGCCGACCTGAACCTTCACTCTCTAAATCATTATCCGTTTTAGCCTCTTCTGAATATTTTCCTTCTCTTTGGGTGGTACGTCCTCGATTTTGTCTTCTCGCTTTTCTTTGCAAGTTAATCACTTCTTCGCCTACCTCGCGTAGATCTCGAACAACCAGGTCTTGTCGTCGCGCAACATCTCCACTGCCCCCTGCCTGACGACCCCTGGCCCGTAACTCGCTAACATCGTCTAAATTTCCTTTATCTGTTTCTTCTTCTGCTTCTTTCCGACGTTCGCTCAATGTCATTGCTCGATTTTTCTTTTTTTCACAACGATGACACAGACCACAAAAAGTCAGCAGCATATTAGCAGCTCGACTATAAATAACCACAAAAGCCAACAAAGCCAAACCAATCGCAATATCGGTTTGCCACAACGCGTTATAGGGCTCGAGTTCTTTTGCGTGATCTTCTGGCGTTCCCTCTGAGCTATCAATTTCCACTTTCTTGATACCGAAACTAATGATGAGCGCAAGGAAAAGACCGACTGAGGTTCCCCAAACGGCCCAAAAAGCAACTCTTGCTGCTGGATTAATTTCGCCCTGATCGACTGACCAGAAGCCAGCATCACTCAAAGCTGTCGATCTTGTGGTTGTACCCGTTGGAAACGAGCTATAACCAGCATCTCCATTGCTTTTTTCTTCTAAATCATCCTGACTCATTTTTTTCCCTTATTTTTCATTGATACAAGAAGCAACATACACAGCACCCACGGCACCCGAATAGTACGCACTATCTAACGCCGTTGTTGCTGTCGAATTGACGGTGTCAATCACACCCGAATTTTGTGTTTTCACTCCAACACCCAACGTGAGACTACAAACCAATTCACTGCCATACTCATTACACGTGGGCTCTGGATTACTCGATCGAGTCGCACTTGGATTTCCCAGTGCATCAATTGTTGTATGAATGTAATCTCGATCATAGGCTTTCAACGGCGTATAGGGAGCTGCGCCCTTACTGTTCATATACGTGATAAATGCTGGCAAATAAACAATTTTTTGCGTCTGACCCAACCCGCAAGATGAAAAATGAATTTTGTATTGTGTTGGATTGGATCCACTCACGTGACAACAGGTCGTTGATGATTCAGAAAACTCAGCGTCATCTCCACAAGCAGGTGCTGTCTCTGGGACACATTGCCCAATAGCACGGAAAGTCTGAGCCGATTTTTCACTCACGCTTTGCGCCGACGGAACCACTTGTGCACGAACAAAATATTCTCGCTCATCGCCACACGCTGCACTGCTACCTTCCTCTAGTCCAGAAACAGCATGTGCATTAGGCACTGTTCCTGCAATTTTATGCGCTGTCTGGCAAGCATCCTTTCCTTCAATCGGCAAATACACATTAAACAAAGCCCCATTCTCATTATCCGTTCCTTCACTGGTGTGATCACGCCAACAATAATACGTACCAAAGCTAGATTTCTCTTCTTGCCCATCGGCATCCTTAGGTAAATAGTATGTCGCAAAGCTGCTATCTGAAATCACTGAACGACAATCGGATTCGCTATTTTCAGGGGGCCACGCGTGATTAATCGAGTGGTAATAAATGGCTGCCTGCATCACCGATTGTAATTCCTGACCCGCACGTTCTGTACGCGAACGCTTGGCTTGCCCTTCCATCACTCGCATACCTAATAGAATTAATACAGACAGTATTCCAATAACCCATAACACTTCGAGCAGCGTAAACCCTGTCTCCCTGCGAAGAAAAAATTGACGCTCTGTGCGAGATGAACAGTTATCAGCGACAATATTGCCGACTGGACTGTGCTTGACCTTCTTGCTCAACAAATCCGAATTCCCCCCCATTATTCGCTTGTAACGGCTGATACCGTCGATTCAAACTGCCTCGTAAGGCAAATGCCAAACGATCCCACTTCAACTCCCTATCTGCATCATTGATGCTCGTCGCATGCAACTGCTTTCCTAAATACGCTAACTCTGCCCCACTCTGGTTTTTCAAATTAGCCACAATCACCAAGTGATAATGCGCATGCTTCTCTCCCTCTTCTGTCGTTTCTTCCTCACGAATAATTTTCAGTTGATACGAGCGAATCCACGGATCTCGCCCCCCTGAAAAAGTGAGTTTCTCACCCGTTATCGCTGATACCTCATCCCAGCTCGGCTCTGTATTGCCTGCAAAGTAACTTTCCTTTTTCTCTCCTGTCTTAAATAGACAACCTTTTATTGTGTAGTAATCCATTCCCACTTGTTCTATGTTTCGCAAATCAAATCCTATTTCCTGCCTCTGTAACGTTTTCTGATAGTTTTGATACGTCTTAATACCTAGTAAGGTGATAAATGCTGCAACTGAAATAGCTAAACAACTACCCAGCAAGCCAAAGCCTCCTTGTTGACGATATCTCATCTACTCAATGTCATATTTAAACGTACTTCCATCGCAAGTCGCTCGATCACCAAATGCTTTTTGCAGTATCAGACAGTTAGGAATATTTGCTGCCGATATTTCAGCACCACCGTCTTCTTTCGCAGCCACTAAATACTGCGATGTCCCCCAAGGGGTATATAACACCTCTTTACCATCATCATCTCCCGAGCCTGGAAAATTCACCAACTCTCCTGCAGCAAACAAGGACTCGATATCCACTCCTTCGTAACTGAGATTGGCACCTTTCCAGGAATACATCGCGGCTTCAAGGCCAGAAACCTGGCTAATCGCTGTATTGATCTTATTGTTATTACTCGCCACATAAAAAAATCGCGTTGCCATCACCAAAATTAATGCAATCACCGAAATGGAAAGCATCACCTCTAGCAGGCTAATACCTCGTTGTTTTAAGCACATTTTCATTCTCCCTCTCCTTTTTTATGACATAGCCAATACTTGACTAATACTGTAAATACCAAATACCAATAGCATCGCTACTAAAGCTCCACAACCGAGCAAAAATCCACCGATATAATTAGCAAGGCGCTTTAACACCCGCATCTTTTTTTCGACGGATTGCTCGCCCAAGCGCTGCAGAGCCTGCGAAAACCCTTTTCCCGTCGCTAATATTCGAAGCCGACGCATATCTGATCGATCAAGCAACGCCGTATCCAAAACCTCTGCTACATTTAACTGACCTTGAGCCAGCTGCATTTCCATTTGCAGCAAGTGCCAGCTCATGTACCGCTTTTTTTTAGCTTGCATCATGATTAATGCATTTTTAAGCATCACACCATTATTCAACAAAAGGCCCAATGTTTGCATCAAACGAGCAGCGGTCATTTGACGATAAATTTTAAACCCCGGAAAATTATCTACACGCAAACGCCAATACCCTGTCCAACCACGCAAAACATAACTCAAAAAAAACCCAACTAAAATCGAAAAAAATACAACCAACCACCACGTATATTGAATCCAAGTCGCAAGGCCATACAAATCCCGCCCGACACTGGGCCAATTATCCAAGGGTTTTATCTGTTGAAACTCCTCCAAGACGGAAACTTTCACAAAAACAACGACACACAAAGCAACTAACAAAACCAATAAGGGGTACAACAATGCGGACAAACAAGCACGCCACACATCTGCTGATTTATTCACCGTTTCCACGCAAGCTTGCAACGCATTATGAATTAAACCCGACTGCTCTCCTGCTCGAACCAACTCTAAATAAATATCAGCAAACCAACCTTCCATACCTGCGGCCATGCCCTGTCCTGATGCAATCGAATGCGAAATAGACTCCGACACATCCGCTTTAATACCCGTGGACTCTTCTGTCATGATTTCCATTGCCTGATTCAACACAATGCCATCTTGTAATAACGATAAGATATCTTCTAAAAAAATACGCTGATGCGATGCTGTAAATAATGCTTGCTTCAACGAAGCATGACTAAGCCATGACACTTTCTATCTCCTCCTGCACAACGGATTTGAAAGTCATCAACTCTGGAACATAACCAGAAATTAATTCTGCATCCAATGGATCACAACGTCCTTCTGAAACTAATACTTGCAACTGATCAGAAAAACTCAACCACCCAAGACCATGCAAATACTCTCGCCAGGCCTTCCATTCACCAGCCGCAATATAGTCCCGTGATTGCTCATCTATATTCACAATCTCAGCAACCACCGTGCGCCCACTGATCCCCAACCCATGACAAGCGTCACATTGATCATCGTTACCACGCGCTTTCCAGGTGTCTAGTTTGGCTTTTGGTAATTTTGACCAACGTGAAAAATGAGGCACGTGTTTTCTTGAGTTTTTTAGGGGAATGGAACACTTTTTACAAAGCAATGGAGCTAACCGCTGACAAACCAATGCGAGCAATACATTTTTTCCAGCCAACAATGTCCGAGAAACACCCAGATCAACCAATCGGGGCACAATGTCCAATGCCGTGTTGGTGTGCACCGTTGAGAAAACCAGATGTCCGGTTAACGATGCACGAACCATCAAGGATGCCGTTTCAACGTCACGCATTTCACCCAGCACTACCACGTTTGGGTCCATCCGAAGTACCGTTCGCGCCATATTGGCAAAACCACGGTCTTCATGTTCACTATTCACCGGCACCTGCGTTGCGTGCGGTATAATTTTTTCCACTGGGTCTTCAATGGTAATGATTTTTCGATTTCGATTAACATGACCCATACAACTAGCCAATGTTGTCGTTTTACCCGAGCCCGTTGGGCCTGAAACAATGACAGCGCCTGCAGGCTGGTTAATGATTGCTTTCAAAATCTGAACCTGTCTGGGTAAATAACCTAATTTTTCTAAGGACTGGATTTCATTATCTGCAACTGGCAATAACCGCATAACCACATCATAACCGCCCTGAGCAGGGAGACTCGCTAAACGTAAGCGAATTGGACGACCGTCAATCACCAAGGGCATCGCTGCATTTTGTGGAACTAAGGGATTAAAGTGGGTACTGGCGTGATCCGTTTCTTTATTGAATGCAACAGAAGCAATTTCTTGTGCTAATTTAGGAAGCCAAGATGCATGTAAAAATAACTCTCCATGCTTTCTAAATCGAATATTCGCATAATTTTCACGAAGCTCTATATGTATATCCGTCGCATCTAACTCGATCGCTTCTTTAACCAAACGACGTAGCCGCTGCTGCTGTGAACTGATGGTTGAAACCCCAGCTGTACCATCACCTACCACCTCTTCTGCATTTTCCAACAGGGTATCAATTAAATTATCTACTGCTGGAAGAACTTGCCCCGGCTCCAAACCTAAACGCTGCATCACTATTTTACAATTCTGAACCAAGCGAGCAGCTGGCTGACTCGTTAATATATTTAAGTTTTCCAACACCACACAATGGCCCTGCTCACGACACCAAGCTAACATGTGTGGATGCGCACGATCAGTTGTTGCTAAATCTGACTGATGTTGCAACAGCTTAACTTGCACAAAAGCGGCATACGTTTGCAGCGAGTCCGTTTGTATTTCACCTGATGACAACATACTATCCTTTGCGTGAGAGATTTCTCTAAGAGAGGTACTCGTAATATCCTACTTGAGCGTAGGACAATGCGTACAATGTGTCAAGAACGGGGTTACTCGTATTTAGCTTAAGGTATTATTAAAGGGTGTTTTATAGCTTATTTATCGTTTCCAGCGACAGATCCATTTCCTCTCGCAAGAATGTGACGATCATCCAGTATTGAGCAGCATCCGCAACAAAGGGGCCAAACGTTTTTGTATAGTGAGGAATGAAATCCAATAAATCCATAATCACCTCTGCGCTAGTACGCTGATCGGCATATTCATCTAAGACGATCGTATTGTGATGGATAAAATGTTTCCCGGGAAGGGCAGTGCACAAGTCCTGATAGGCTTGCGTTTGTAAAATAAATTCGTGCCACATTGCATCGATTTCTACAGTCACGGGAATAAAACCTTTCCCATATTTGGAGCGTAAATAGAGAAACTTTAACAGCTCTCGATAGCGTATCTGAAAATCTGTTTCATCTAAGGATAAAAATTTAGCCCTCATATGGGCATTGATAGGCGGCCACTTAAAATCAGGTGCAATATACTCACAGAAAGCCATCAGCTCTGTCACGGTTTTGGCCGACAAGCTCCACTGGAGCAGCAATTGCAGTAGTTTTCAGCAAATTGTGACAACTTAGCGAAGTTTTCAGGCTTTTTAAGCAGCTGAGCCAATTCTTGCAATGACATCATTTTCTCCTAGTGCGTAATGGTCCTTGTTATACCGAAAATTAAAAGCTAAGGCAATGTCCATTGCCGAATCAGTAGTTTTATCTTGAAACCCGATCTCTGTAGAACAATCCAACCCGGCAGATCGACTCCCTTCACTCGCGTATAACCAGACCAAGTGATTTCCCAACCCCATTGATTTAGTGATTCCAAGTGCCCCTCTGAATCCGTTTTGAAATTTAAATACGATGCTGGCGCTGGAATACCGCGAACCCAATAAACCAGCTGCTCAACAGGCAACTGCCAACCCAAGTTTTTCGCAATCACCGCATTGGGGCTCTTACCCTGCCAGTGCTGCCCATTTGCTTGCGATACGTGAATAAAACCAGGGCCCCCTTCAATCGTCGTTGAACCGAAATTCAAAGCGCCTGCTAATTGAATCTGATACTTATCACCGCTTTGTTGCCACTCATAGTTGGCACTCTGTGAATTCCTTGCCTGCAAAATCGCTGCTGCACCTGAAATGTGCCAATGCGTCATATCGGCCAAAACCTTACTCCGAATCACAAAAGGCTCATAATTGCCTAGCTGAACCTCCACCGGTGGCCGAACCGAAACACAGCCGGATAAGAAAAAAACAATCATCGATGCCATGAGACCCTGTTTCATCAAAACTCCTCATTTAATGGGTGCCCTGAGCAAACCCTAGCGACGACACAGTTCATTTTAACAAAACCGCGTAGATTGACAAATGATCAACCTATACTCAAACTGCGCGCATGAATACAACCGATGAACAACAGCACAGCCAGAAAGTCATCGCTGGCTTAAAACAAAAAATAAAAAATGCCCAGGGCCCAATTACTTTTGCCGAGTTTATGCAATTTGCCCTCTATGAACCAGGTCTTGGCTATTACGTATCGGGTAGCCATAAACTAGGTGCGGGTGGCGACTTCACCACGGCTCCACTCATTTCTCCGCTTTTTTCAGCTTGTCTTGCCAACTATTACGCAAAAATTCACCCCAAACAAATCCTCGAACTCGGCGCTGGAACCGGTGATATGGCCATCGGTATTCTAAAACGTCTGGCTGATTTAAATGACTTACCCGAAAATTATTTCATTCTAGAGATCAGCCCCGACTTACAACAACGACAAAAACAACATCTCGCTGCTCATTTACCCGGAAATATTTATAGCCGGATACAATGGCTGAAGCGCCTTCCTGAATCCATTCATGGCGCAATCATCGCTAATGAAGTCATTGACGCCATGCCCATTGAACGCGTACAGCTTCAAAATAAACGCTGGATGCAACAAACTATCCGTGTCGATGGCGCATCTTTCGTCGAGGCCTATCAGGTTATTCAAACACCTGCTTTGCAAGATGCTGTCAATCAACTACCCATTCACTTACCCGATGGTTATTTAACGGAAGTGAACACCTGGATTACGCCTTGGATTAAGTCATTGGCCTCTTGCTTAAAAGTTGGAACAATCACCTTAATTGATTATGGTTTCTTACGTGATGAATATTATCATCCCCAACGACACATGGGCACATTGACATGCCATTTTCGCCATCAAGCCAATAATAATCCGCTGCAAAACATTGGGTTGCAAGATATCACTGCACATGTCGACTTTACGACTGTTGGGGAAAGCGCCGAAGCTTGTGGTTTAAACGTAACTGAATTCTGCAACCAAGCCCAATTTTTAGTTGACTGCGGAATTACCGAATTACTCCGTGAAATCACCGATCGATCAACGTATGAAAAACACCTTCCTGGCATTCACCAACTCCTATCACCCAATGAAATGGGTGAGCTTTTTAAGGTGATGAACTTAACCAAACATGCTATTATGCCACCGACGAGATAGGCAAGGGATCGCAATGCAACAAAAAACTCGGCCAACTGAACACTCAGTAACCCCACCCATAGAATCCATGACAGGCTGGTTTGAACAACCATCCAACGAAGAAACGCGAATTTGTCTTCGTCTTGAAGAGCTGTTCACTCGGCTAGATCAGTATCTGGAAGATGACAGCACTCGCAGCTCACATGCCATTATTACGACTCTCTCGCAGCTTTGTAATGCAACCGATCGCAACGATCTCTGCAGTAAACTACACAAGCTCATGATTCAACAACTGAGTCGAATTCAAAGCTACTCCACATCGCCTGCCGTTGATCTTCCCAAATTAAGCAGCCTCATGAAGATCATCAGCGAGGATGCTGCTTTACTGAAGCAAAACATGCAAAAACCAGGAGAGCAGCTTCGACAAAATTATTTTTTTAATAGCCTACGCCAGCAACTGAGCAGCCCCAATGGCTTGGCTAGCTTTGACTCCCCCCAATACTGTTTATGGATTCGACAACCTGATGGAAAAAGGCGTGCGTGCTTGGAAAATTGGTTGCGCGACTTTTCTTTGCTGCGGCGCGTTGTCACACGCAATCTAAGCCTGATCCGGGAAAGCAAAGAAATAAAACACGTCACGACAGAACGCGGGCTATTCGAACAACCCATGGATAAATCTCGCTCTTGCCTGCTAGTCCGGGTTAGAGTCGATGACGAGCAAAGCTTCTATCCCACTATCAGCGTAGGCAAACACCAAATTAATATTCAACTACAAGAAATAGAAGACATCGCAAACGGCCTTCCGAAAAGAAGCTATGCAGAATTGCCCATAACACTGCATTTTTGTTATGCCTAGCCGCATTTGAATACATATCCCCCTATATCTATCTGCGTCTTTCGTTTTTCATCACCTGATTTCACCTAATTTTGTGTGACTCAATTGTAGCAATAACGCTGGCAAGCAAATGAGTCATTCCATGAATGATGAATCGGTATCCGGTATGCCAGACTTGAACGTGATGTTTAAAGTGATTCCAGAAAGTTTCGATGATACTGGGTTGATTGAGTCAAGGTCCGTTATAACCCAAACATCTCCATCATCCGCCAATTGGCGGCGGGAAAGCTGTATTTCTTCAGCATTAACTTAGAAACCCATTTAACGGCCTGCCCTTCTCGACCCTCTACCTCTCCCATATAATCACTCACTCGAAAACAGTCGAAAAAAATAGTTTTTTCTGGATAACTATGCTCGAACTGAAAAGCAGGCTTAGCCTTGATAACGCTGATACCCAACTCTTCTTTTAATTCACGGGTTAACGCTTCTAAACTACTTTCATTTACTTCACGTTTACCGCCGGGAAACTCCCAAAGCCCACCGTGATCAACATGCATCGGCCGCTTGGTAATTAAAATCTTATTTCCACGCTCAATAAGCCCAATAACAACGGCTATACCATCACACATCTAATTTACCGTGGCATTGTTTAAATTTTTTTCCACTACCACAAGGACACGCTTCATTACGGCCAACCTTGCGCCCATCGGATTTAACAGGCTGAACCCTACTTTCAACAACCCCCTCCGCACTGTCATTTTGCAACGATGCATTTGCATGCGTATATGTCACATTGAGCACATCTTCTTGCGGAAGCTTCAACTCTTCTGGAGACTGCAACTGTACACGTGACAATAAGGATATGGCCTCATAACCAATCACATCCAACATGTTTTCAAACATTTCGAAGGATTCTTTTTTATATTCTTGCGTTGGATTCTTCTGTGCATACGAGCGAAGATGGATGCCTTTTCGCAAGTGATCCATCGCTGCTAAATGTTCTTTCCAATGATGATCCAGTGTCTGCAACAAAATATTTTTTTCTAACTGGCGTGCGGTTTCTTCCCCCATTTCTAGGACTTTTTCTTGATACTTTTTTTCCACCTGTTCTGCTATAAATGCGCGCATGGCCTCCACATTATTCTCCGCTTGCTCTTCGAGCCACTGACTAATAGAAATCGATAAATTAAAATCTTCTTTTAGTTGTTTTTCTAGCCCATCCATATCCCACTGCTCATTTAAACTTTCTGGCTCTTTATATTGAGATATTAGGTATAGAATCGCATCTTGACGCAAGGCTTGGACACTTTGAGACACATCGTCCAACTCCAATAATTTTAGTCGTTCTTCGTATACCACTTTACGCTGATCATTGGCAACATCATCGTACTCCAGTAAGTTTTTTCGCATATCGTAGTTGTAACTTTCAACCCGGCGCTGCGCTTTTTCAATCGCACCGGTAATCATTTTATTTTCAATCACATCATTTTCAGTAAAACCAAAACGCTGCATCATGTTTTTTATTCGATCGGATGCAAATATTCGCATCAAACTATCTTCCATGGATAAGTAAAAAAATGAACAACCCGGATCCCCTTGCCGACCTGACCGACCCCGTAACTGATTATCAATTCGACGCGATTCATGACGCTCTGTTGCCAAAACACACAGCCCCCCCAGCTTGACCACCTCCTCGTGTTCTTGCTCCCATTTTTTCTTTAATTGACTCACCCGCTCTTCTGATGGATTATCCTCTTCGGCCAATAAGTGTCTGAAGTTACCACCTAACACAATATCGGTACCACGACCCGCCATGTTGGTTGCAATGGTGACCATCCCCAAACGCCCTGCCTCTGTAATAATATTCGCCTCACGTTCGTGTTGCTTTGCATTCAACACATTGTGCGGAACTTTTTCTTTAGTCAAAAGCTTAGAGACAAGCTCTGATGCCTCAATAGAGGCGGTCCCGACTAAAATAGGTTGTTTACTCATATGAAGTTCTTTTATTTTTTCAATAACCGCCGTGTACTTTCCCTTCTCATTTAAATAGACCTTGTCGGAATAATCTTTTCGAATCATTGGTTTGTTCGTAGGGACCACAATGACTTCTAATCCATAAATTTTCTGAAGCTCAAAAGCCTCTGTATCTGCTGTTCCCGTCATGCCTGATAGCCTATCGTACATACGGAAAAAATTTTGAAAGGTGATGGTCGCCATGGTTTGGTTTTCCATCTGAATTTTCACCCCTTCTTTTGCCTCAATGGCCTGATGCAACCCATCTGACCAACGGCGACCTTCCATTAGCCGCCCTGTATGCTCATCCACGATAATGACTTCATTATTTTTCACGACATAATGAATATCTCGATGATATAACGCGTTGGCCTTCAAAGCTGCGTAGAGAAAATGCATCAACGTAATGTTTTTATAATCATACAGACTTTCACCTTCTTTCATTAAACCGATTTCTAGCAATAATCTTTCGACTTTTTCGTGCCCACGCTCCGTCAAGAAAGCTTGCTGCGCTTTTTCATCGAGCGTGTAATCTCTTTTATCCTCTTCTGGGATGTCTTCTTCTTTTTGATCTTCACTCATTTTTTGCAGTTCAAGCTTGGGAACAAGAGAATTGAACTGTTGGTAATACGTTTCTGTTTGTTCTGCTTCACCGGAAATAATCAACGGTGTTCTCGCCTCATCAATTAAAATCGAATCCACCTCATCAATGATGGCATAGTTTAAGCTACGCTGAACACGCTGCCCCAACTCAAAAACCATGTTGTCACGGAGATAGTCAAAACCGAACTCATTATTTGTCCCATAGGTGATATCCGCATCATAAGCGAGTTTTTTTAATGCTGGTCGCATATTAGAAAGATTAATCCCTATTGTCATACCCAACGCTGCAAACAACGGCGTTAATTCTGTTGCATCGCGTTGTGCCAAATAATCATTGACCGTTACTACGTGCACGCCTTTACCCGCCAGTGCATGCAAATAAGAGGGCAACGTTGAGGTCAGTGTTTTACCTTCACCGGTCCTCATCTCAGCAACTTTCCCATAATGCAAAACCATGCCACCTATAAGTTGTACATCAAAATGACGCATTCCCAATGTGCGCTTAGATGCCTCTCGAACCGTTGCAAAGGCCTCCACTAATAAGTCATCTAACGTTTCTTTCCCAGTACTTAACCGAGACTTGAATTCTGCTGTTTTACCCCGTAACTCATCATCGGATAGTATTTCAAACGCTGACTCGAGCTCATTAATTTGTATGGCGAAACGCCTAAAGTTGCGCAACATTCGATCGTTTCGGGTGCCGAATATTTTTTTAGCCAAAGCAGTTAACATCATGATTTTACCCTATTTTTTTTGAGGTTCCTAAGCCGTTAATTCTCGCATATAATTGGGTGAATTCAAACCGTCGAGAACACCTTCATGTCACTCCACCCTAACTCAGAATCTGATGCTAAAACACTCTCTGACTTACTGTCCGCTGAACCGCTAAAACGGTTGATACGTGGGGCTAACGATCAGGAAATTTTGAAACAACTCATCACAGACGTCACACCCAAAAATCTATTTGATAACATTACATCTTGGCAAATTACTCACCAACAGATCGTACTCACTGTCACCTCAGCGAGCTGGGCAACTCGCTTACGCGCACATCGAAATGACTTACTCTTTGGCGCTGAACGGTACTTCAGATCTTTAGGCAGACTAACTGATCTGAAAATTCTAGTCCGCCCACTACAACAGAAAAAGCCAGTTCAGAAAAAAAGGAAACAGATTCCACCAAAAACGCCGACTAAAGCAGCCATTGAGTTGGTTCAAGTCGCTGCTTTAAGCTGCGATAACGATGCACTGAAATCTGCACTGAACCATTTGGCCGATCATATGCAGCTTTATTCCAGGGATTCTCGATAAGCATAACAGGACGTTTGTTTTGCATCTATTACAGTGCTTTTCCGTTAATACTTTTTTTACAGGACTACGTTGCCGCTTTCCAAGCTAAATACCCAAACTGAACGGCTTCTTCCGGCTTGTTAAAACTTAACGCTTCCCAAGCAGACTCATCCGTTAATAAGGCCTCGACCAGTTTATGATTAAGCGCATGACCCGACTTATATCCATAAAAATCAGCTAATAACGGACCACCGATCAAAAATAAATCGCCGATTGCATCCAACACCTTGTGGCGCGCACACTCATCAGTATATCGCAGACCCGTCTCATTCATTACACGATAATCATCAAAAACAACCGAGTTAGCCAAGCTTGAGCCCGCTGCATACCCCATCGCTTTAACGCGCTCATAGTCTGCCAAAAAACCAAACGTTCTTGCCCGTGAAACAGCTGTGTAGTAAGACGATGTTGAAAAATCAATCGTAGACTTGGAATTCTCATCTGAGAACGCAGGGTGCTCATAAGAAAGCTCACAACAAAGCCGTAAACCATTGTACGGTTTTAATAATGCCCAGCTATCTCCACTCATCACCCGTACTTCTTTTTTAACGCGAATAAATTTTTTCGCTGCAGACTGCTCCAACACACCAGCTGACTGAATCAAAAAAACAAATGGCGCAGAGCTTCCATCCATGATCGGCAGCTCAGGCGCATCAACTTCAACAATCGCATTATCGATACCCAAACCTGCAAAAGCAGAAAGCAAATGCTCCACAGTACCTATTTGAAGCCCCCCATCCAATTCCCGCAATGCTGTTGACATGACAACTTGGGGATTAACATGAGCCATAGTAGCGGGTATATCCACAAACCGATTATTCTCACGTCGACGAAAAACAATTCCTGTATTGATTGGTGCTGGGTGTAACGCAATCAGAACTTTTTGTCGAGTATGAACGCCTATCCCTGTTGCTCGTACAGGATTTAAAAGTGTGCACTGATTGATCATAAAATCACTACCTCAAGCAAAAAAACCGGATTCTAGCATACCTGCCAAAAAGTACCTAGTCCCATCGAGACCCTGAACGAAGCAGCCTACGCTGAGCATTACTCATCTTTACGGCGCAAAAACGCAGGAATACTGAGGTAGTCATCATCGCCAGCATTGCGCATACAAGTAGGAGGATCAAATTGACGATAATCTACGGATGCGTCAGCACGAACAGGGATCGGCTTACTGACTGGCGTAGGGTTTACTTGCTCAGCAATTCCCACACCCGTTACAACGACCGTTACTCGCACTTCATCTGTCATTTCCGGATCAATGACGGTACCAACAACCACTGTTGCACTTTCTGATGCGAAAGATTTGATCACATCGCCCACTTCTTCAAACTCTCCAATAGAGAGATCTAGGCCGCCGGTAATATTAACCAGAACGCCTTGCGCTCCACTAAAATTAACATCTTCGAGTAGTGGACTTGCCAACGCAGCTGCAGCTGCTTCACGTGCTCTATTTTCACCACGGCTCACCCCAGTTCCCATCATAGCCATACCCTTTTCTGACATGACTGTCCGAACATCCGCAAAGTCGACATTAATCAATCCTGGGCGAGTAATTAAATCTGAAATACCTTGCACCGCTCCATATAAAACACCATTTGCTGCTTCAAATGCTTTCATCAAGGTGATGTTTTTTCCAAGAACACTGAGCAACCTGTCATTTTCAATAATTATCAACGAATCCACACAAGAACCCAGTGCTTTCAGGCCTTGATTGGCAACCGCCATTCTTTTACGACCCTCAAATGCAAATGGCTTGGTAACGACTGCGACTACTAGCAATCCCATTTCTTGAGCGATTTTAGCAACAACCGGTGCTGCACCTGTCCCTGTGCCCCCCCCCATGCCGGCTGTAATAAACACCATATCTGAACCAGTCAGCGCTTCGCGAATCATATCTTGACTTTCTTCCGCCGCTTGACGACCAATATCGGGATCTGCGCCTGCACCTAAACCATTTGTGATGTCTTTTCCTAAAGGTAAGGTAATATCGGCTTTTGACTGATTCAGCGCTTGGCTATCGGTATTGCAACAAATAAATTTGACGCTTTCGATGCCCCCCTCTGAAACCATATGCTGCACAGCATTACCGCCACCCCCGCCGAGTCCTATAACTTTGATGACGGCATTTTGCGTCCCATCCACATCTAAATCAAACATGTTAGCCTCCTTAATTTGCTCTCTAAAAATTTCCATTGAACCAATTTTTCATTCGCTGCCAAAGCCCATCCGGTTCATCAAAATTCGTTGCCACTAAACCCTGTTGTTGCTGTGTTTTCAAACCATGTAGCAATAAACCAACACCGGTTGCGAAAATAGGATTCTCCCTGACTTCAGCCAACCCGCCGATATTAACCGCATTGCCCAATCGAACCGGCATTTTCAGGACAGATTCTGCTAGTTTTTCCAAGCCTGGAACTTGAGAAGCACCTCCTGTAATGACAATACCTGCAGCCAACTGTCGATCAAACCCCCTACGCTGAAGCTCGGCGTGTATCAGCATCAATAATTCTTCGTATCGTGCTTTCATGATTTTTGCTAATACCTGTCGCGGCAATGACCGTGGAACTTGTTTACCCACAACAGGTACTTCAATCACTTCACTAGCTGATATCTCCTCTGGCAGAACCGAGCCAAAATTCACTTTTGCTAATTCAGAATCACTCAGCGGGGTGCGCAGTCCCATCGCGATATCATGGGTCACATGCCCCCCTGCAATAGGAATCACAGCGGTATGACGAATAGCGCCGTCTACAAAAACAGCCAGATCCGTTGTTCCACCACCAATATCGACCAAACAGACACCCAACTCTTTTTCATCACGGTGCAATACAGCATGACTCGATGCAATTTGCTCAAGCACAATATCACTCATGTGAATACCGCATCGGCGAACACATTTTGCAATATTTTGTGCCGCGCTGACCGCACCAGTCACAATATGAACCTTAACCTCTAATCGAACCCCAGACATACCAACCGGCTCACGAATTCCATCTTGATCATCAATACGAAATTCTTGGGGCAAAATATGAATAATTCGTTGATCTGTTGGGATAGCAACGGCCTTTGCTGCGTCAATCACCCTTTCAACATCGGCTCTATTGCACTCTTGATCACGAATAGCAACGATACCATGCGAATTTAAACCACGTATATGACCGCCTGAAATACCGACATAGACAGAGTGAATTTCACAACCAGCCATCAAAGAAGCCTCTTCGATGGCTCGATTAATCGATGCAACGGTAGATTCGATATCCACGACGACACCTCGTCGCAAACCACTCGATGGATGCGTACCAAATCCAATGACATGGATACCACCAGTTTGGTCACGCTCACCAACAATCGCAGAAATCTTTGTGGTCCCAATATCGAGAGCAACCACCAAACTGTTATCATCCTTTCTGGCCATAATGATCAACACTCCCTGTTTATCTGTCCCAAAAAGAACCGCCGGTTTTAACAATAATGAGAGATTATAAACGAAACTTTATAAATAAACCAGCGACAAAGCCTGATAAATCAATGCGAAACACCGTAACAGCTAATTAAATCTTCAAAAAAATACGCACAAATGGGACGTTACTGTTGCTATTTTTTCTCAGCACTCTCTTTCCAACGAACAGAAGCACCACCTGCGTAACGCAAATCGACCGCCTCAACACGCTGCATTTTTCCACGCAACACCCGCTGAAATAATTTATTAAACCCTGACAGTTGCTGCTTCTCGTCCTCATTAAAATATACCTTCGTTCCAGAATCAAGCAGAAACTTCCAAGAGTGCCCTACAACACCCAAAGCAACCACACGTAAATCTAAACGCCTCATTTTTTCCCTGAGAATCAGGTATTTTTTTAACACTTTTTTTTCATCACCCTCAGCACCCGAAAGCTGCGGAAGATTCGATGGGTAGGTTGTGATCTCTGGCTGAAATAACACCCCCTCTGGACTTAACAATTGAGTCTCATTCCAAAGCGCAACCGCTTGACGCTCCTGAATAGCAACAATCAATTTATCGGGCCAAACTCGACGTATCGCCACGGACTTAATCCAGGGCAATAAGGATAAATGGACCTGTAAATCATGCGTATTCAAGGTATAAAAATCTCGCGTGACATAACGATCAACTAACGAACGCAACTTAGTTAGCTCAATCGCATGACCATCACTTGAAATATCTACGCGACGAATAATTTGATGTGAAAAAGAAACCCACGCATAGCCCATCAATCCGAAAAGCCCTGTCACAACGAGTAATGAAACAGCTAGCTTGATTCCCGACTTACGTGCTGACTCGAAATTTTGATTATTTAAACGACGGTTAGGTTTCTGGATTTTTTTCTTTTTTTCTAACATAACCCTCCCGTCTAGGTGCAACAGAAACCAGAAATCTCGGACGATCGCCCCCTAATAACTCACTCTATTTATCAGAAACTGCGGGAGAAAAACAAAGCTTTCGAGCCAACTCTCCGACGGATCCTGCACCTTGTAGCAACAAAACATCACCCGGCTTCAATATTTGACGTAGCGTCTGCTCGGCTTCGTTTAGGTCTTTATATAACCCAGGTGACTCCACTCCTTCTGCTTCAATGGCCGCAGCCAATTTATCAGAGCTCACCTCTAAATCTTGTTTTTCACCCGCTGCATAAATAGGAAGCAAATAAAGCTTCTCTACTTTTTTTAGCACCTCAACAAACTCCTGAAACAAATGACGAGTCCGAGTATAACGATGCGGCTGAAACAGCATAACCACACGCTTCTCAGGCCACGCTCCTTGCAATGCATCCAACGTTACCTGAATTTCTCTGGGGTGATGGCCATAATCTTCGACAATTAAAACCTCTCCCGCATGAACCGCCAAGGACCCATGAACACTCATTCGACGCTTAACTCCCGGGTAAGCTGACCAAGCAGGCGTTAATTCTGCTGGTTTTAAGAAGCTAAATTCGCGACTAGCCACCCAAGCGGCAAGCCCATTGAGCGCATTATGCTTACCCGCAAGCTGTATTTTTGCTGCGACCCTTTCACCATCAGGCATTCGCCAAAGAAGTTCCGAATACATACCTTGCTGGTTACAACTGAGTAATTGAAAATCTGCTTTTTCTGAAAACCCATAGGTCAATTTTCGGCCCTTCAAACGTGGCAATATCGCTTGGACGCCTGGATCATCCAGGCAAGCAATCACTACGCTCGACATATCCATTCGATTTGCCCATTCTACCATGCGATCTTGCAAGACAGCCAACGAGCCTTCGTAGTTTTCTAAATGATCAGCATCAATATTCGTAATGATCAAGCAACTCGGGGATAATAAAAAGCAAGACCCATCACTTTCATCGGACTCAAGCACCCAAGGAGCATCCGGTGTTATTAGCCGTACAGAGGTATCCTCCCCTTCAATGACTGCACCCAGATAGGTATTCACAACCACACCGGCTGCTTGCAACGAAAAAGCTGCCCAACCAGAGGTTGTTGACTTACCATGCGAACCAGCGACTACCAAACTTGGGTTATTCCCGACCATTTTGGCTAAAAACTCCCCTCGCGAATAAATAGGTATCCCTCGCCTCTTTGCGACAAGCATATCTGGATGATCCAGTGAAACTGCGCGACTATAAATCACACAATCCGCTATCTCTAGTTGCTCACAGGGGTTGTCTGTGATTTTTGCACCTAACGATTGCAAATACTCGGTTGTTTTTGTGCGCTGACTATCTGTACCTGTCACGGCATAACCCGATTGCAGTAAAATGACGACCAAGCCACTCACTCCAATCCCCCCGATTCCAACAGCATGAAGACGATGAATGCCTAGTTGTTCTAGAAATTCAAATTTTTTATTGAGTCCACTGAAATTTAAACAACTGGCTGCAATCAAGTGGGCTGCTTGAGGCATGGCAAGCTCTTTTGCTCGCGCCCCCATGGAGACAAGCTCGTCCGGATCTTTGATAAAGGCCTGTATTTTTTCGGTTAACAACTCGACTGTTGCATCACTCTGGCGCAGAATCACAGCTGCCGAAAGTTTTTCTAAGTACGTTGCATTGTGATATTGATGATCATCTACGGCGCTGGGGTAAGGAATCAATACAGCCGCGACTCCTACAGCTGCAATTTCACTAACCGATAAGGCACCAGCCCGTGAAATCACCAAATCCGCCCAGTGAAATGCTGTTGATGTATCCTCAATAAAGGCATCACAACGAACCTGAGATTGCCCTACATAGCTTCTTTGATATTCTTCAAACTCATCCTCCCCTGTTTGATGCCACCAAGAAATAGGGCTACCCACAAAATTGGCAATAGTTGCTCGAATAAGCTGGTTAATCGCACTTGCTCCCCGTGAGCCACCTATCACTAAAATACGCAGCTGACGACCTTGCTTTTTTGGGGGTTGCTGCATATAAAAACTTGCGCGCAATGGGTTACCGGAGTGAATGGCTTTCTTATGCTGAGGAAATACACCTGAAAACGCCTCAAAAATTTGTACTGCAAATCGAGACAAACACCGGTTTGCCAATCCAGCGACAGCATTCTGCTCATGAATAATAAACGGGATACCCAAGCTTTTTGCAGCTAAACCAGCTGGCGCAGAAACATAGCCACCCATAACTAAAACTATCGAGGCTTGACGCGCTATTAAAATTTTCCTCGCCTCTATAAAAGCTCGAATTAGTCCTACTACAGCTCGGCCTTTACTTAAAAACCCTCTGCCACGAAAAGCCATCATTGGCAACGTATGCAACGGATACCGGCCTGGAATTAACCGCTGCTCAAGTCCGTTTTCACCCCCCAACCACTCCACTTCAAAGCCTAGTTTTCTCACAAGATCTGCTACAGCCAATCCCGGAAAGACATGACCACCCGTTCCTCCAGCTGCAATCAAAAGTCGCTTCGACTTAGATTTTTGTGACTTTTCTCCCACGAGGCTCTCCCTTGTTTTATCATCGATCTGCTTTCTGCGACCATTCGCAACACCAACCCAATGGCTGCGGAAAATATTATCAAACTCGTACCTCCATAGCTAACAAAAGGTAACGTTAAGCCCTTTGTTGGCAAAAGGCCAACGGTTACTCCCATATTGATAGCGGCTTGGAACGCAATCCAGAGACCAATTCCATAGCAAAAATAACCCGAAAAAAGCTTATTTACACGAATCATTTTACTAGCCCACCAAAACAAGCGCCAAATAAGACAACCATAAAGTGATATTGTTACCAAAGCGCCAATCAGCCCAAACTCTTCACAAAAGACAGCGAAAAGAAAGTCGGTGTGTGCTTCTGGCAGATAAAATAATTTTTGCATACTGTTGCCTAACCCAACCCCGTCAATCCCTCCTCGACCAAAGGCAATCAGTGATTGAGTCAATTGATAGCCTGACCCGAACTGTGTAGACCACGGATCCAAAAATGATACAAGCCGATTAAACCGATAGGGACTAAACCAAACCATGGCCAGCAAACCTAACCCTACGAGCAAAGCAATTAAAATAAACGGTGCTAAGGGTGCTCCGGCTAAAAATAAAAGACACAACATCGTTAACATAATAACAGCTACTGTGCCGAAATCAGGTTCCAACAACAGCAAAACAACCATGACAGCTAGCACAATCAGAGGACGTACAAAGCTTGCCATCCTTGTTTTTAAGGTTTCAAACTGACGTGAAATGTAATTAGCCATACAAAGTATCGCAACCAACTTTGCCAACTCAGATACCTGAAATGTGAAAAATGGAAACGCTATCCAACGACGTGAACCATTAATCACTCGACCAATACCAGGAACCAAAACTATTACCAAAAAAAATAGACTAAGGAGCAAGAGCAAAAAACAACTCTTCTGCCAAATAACAGACTTTACTCGACTCACCAACCACAAAGCAGTCAGCGCTAAGAATAAATACACTCCTTGTCGAATGACAAAATGAAATGAGTTCGCGTAATAATGATCTGAAACCACCATTGAAGCCGAAGCCACCATCAATAGCCCAATTGCCATCAGCGCCAATACTGGAAAGAGAATCCAGGGATCAAAGACAAGAGAATCCCGCCGCTGCGTCAATCGTGGCTTTATCTTCCGTGACATCATCGTATTCTCCGCGTTATTTGAGTTTAATGCGCATAGCCTACCATAAAGTATCCCTAGAGTTCCGCCTAATCCCTTGCTTGTGTTGTGACTCGGTTTTTCAAAAAACACACCTAGGCATGACAAGACAGTGGCAATCCCTATACTCTATATAAGTAACCCTACGAACCATGTGTCCGGTTATTTACCGCTTTCGGGAGAAGAATAAATAACTCAGCTGCTATCTCTCCATCCACCGAAAAAATCCAGCGCAAGGATCCTATAGAGAGCCGGCTGGATATCAAAACTCACCGAGACAAGAGAGGTTACGAAGCGATAACTATCGAAGGCTTGAGACGCACTGCGCAAATACATCTCCGCGCTGTTCGTAACTGCTAAACATATCGAGGCTAGCTGCTGCCGGTGCCAAGAGAACGATATCACCGAATTGCGCCTCCTTATAAGCTTTTTCGACAGCCTCTTTCAAATCTCTAACTAACACACTATTTTTACCGACCTTCTGCAACGCCAACTCCATAAGCAAGGCATCTGCTCCATAAAGAAAAACAGAAGCAACAGATTCCTTCACGACCGTTGCCCATTCATCCAATGGAGCAGATTTTGTTTGGCCACCGGCAATTAAAATCACTTTTTTTGCTTGGTCTTTGGCTGCCTGCATAGCACTTATCGCTGCACCCACATTTGTTGCCTTGGAGTCATTGATATAGGTCACACCGTTAACGCTTCCCACAGACTCAAATCGATGCGGCAATCCTCGACATTGACCGATGACCCGGATAGCATCCATTTTCGAAATACCCGCAGCAACGAGAATGGTTACAACAGCCGCAGCATTGACTCTATGAAGCCTACTTTTCCCGCTTTCGTCTGGCAACTCTAAAATTGGTACGACCCTTTGCCCTGCGACTCCCCGATATTGATAGCCGGCCTGTTCATTATTCACAATGGCTATCTTTGCACCCCTATAAATATGCATTTTTGCAGCTGTATAATTCTCTAAGCTACCATGCCTATCCAGATGATCCGGCGATATATTCAAACAAACCGCAATTTCTGCCTGAATATCATGCGATGCATCTAGTTGGAAACTCGATAACTCCATGACGACAAAGTCGACCTCTTCTTCGATACGAGATAAGACAGGGATCCCTATATTACCACAGACATTAACGCGATAACCCAATGCTTTTAGACACTCCCCTACCCAAGTGGTCACCGTTGTTTTTCCATTAGATCCCGTAATCGCTATTACGGGTGCTGTGTTTTTTTTCAAAAATAAATCAATATCACTGAATATAGGAATCTGCTTTTCGCGCATTCGACATAAAACCGGTTCGTCCAAGGATACACCAGGACTGATAACCAGACTATCTACTGACTCTGTCAGCAAAGCATCCAAGGATCCTAAATGAATCGGCATATCTGGATATTTTACTTGCAACTCATCAACACCCGAAGGAGATGCTCGAGTGTCTAGTGCAATCACGCTCTCGCCGGAGCCTTTTAAATAATCAATCGCGCTTTTACCCGTCAAACCTAACCCAATAACAGCCACTTTACCCATTTTGATTACCGTAACTTCATCGTGGCTAAACCAATCATCACTAAAACCAACGTAATAATCCAAAAACGGACAATCACTCGAGGCTCAGGCCAACCTTTTAATTCAAAATGATGATGCAATGGTGCCATTTTAAAAATACGCTTACCTCCCCGCAACTTATAACTACCTACCTGCAAAATTACCGATAAAGTTTCGACTACAAAAATACCGCCCATAATAAACAACAACACTTCCTGGCAGGTCATCACAGCAATCGCTCCCATAAAACCGCCCAAACTTAATGAGCCGACGTCGCCCATAAATATGTCTGCCGGGTACGTGTTGTACCACAAAAAACCCAATCCCGCGCCAACCAACGCTGATCCCATGACAGCAACTTCTCCCATACCTCCGATATACGGGTAGTGTAGGTAATGTGCAAAAACAGCATTTCCTAAAACATATGCAAAAATGGATAGCGCCCCTGTTACCATAACGACGGGCAATAAAGCCAAACCATCCAATCCATCGGTTAAATTAACTGCATTACTTGAACCCACAATGACCAAAAATCCTAATACGATATACCAACCACCCAACTGAGGTAGAACATCTTTCACAAAAGGTAACATCCACGTTATTCCCGCGGGTGTTTGATTGATGTAATAAAGAAAAAAAACAGCCACTAGTGCAATTAAACTTTGCCAAAATAATTTTCCACGCGCACTAAGCCCTTTGCTATTTTTCTTAACAATTTTTCTATAATCATCAATAAAACCGACTACAGCTGTTGCTACTAAGACCCAAAATCCTGCCCAAACAAAACGATTATCTAAACGACACCACAATAACATGCTAAAAGCCGTCGTTAACACCACCAACACTCCGCCCATTGTTGGCGTTCCTGTTTTTTGCAAATGACGCTCTGGACCATCGTCTCGGACAATTTGTCCGACCTGTAGCAATTTAATTTTACGAATGAACAAAGGACCGGTGGCCCACAAGATACCCAACCCCGTTAATGCAGCTAATAAGGCTCGCAAGGTGACGTACTCGAACACGTGTAATACGTGCCAATGTGGCGCCCATAATATCGCTAGCCAATATATCATGCTTCCTCCGTGGGTTCAGTCAATAAATGAACAACCCGATCCATTCCCATCGAATGAGATCCCTTTACTAGGATCACGGTATCGGCTGTCAGCGTTTTTTGGAGGTGTCTACTTAACTCGGTTAGGTCTTGCCAATGCGAACCCTGGTCACCAAATGCATCGACCGCCTCAAAAGAAAAACCACCATACCCATACAAGGCGGAAATGCCAAGCGTTTTTGCTTGCTCTGCAACTTTTCGATGAAATTCTCGTGACAGCTGGCCGAGCTCCAACATATCCCCCATCACCAATATTTTTCTGGGTTTCGACATTTCAGCTAACAACTCAATAGCGGCTTGCATGGATTTTGGATTCGCATTGTACGAGTCATCGATAAGCGTTGCCCCTTCTGGTGTCGCCTTTACCTGCAAGCGGCACGGTTCAAATACGCTCCTAGTTAGCCCCGCTTGGATCAATTCGGAGCTTACCCCGAGCTCTAAGGCAACCGCAATCGCAGCCAAAGCATTGGAAACGCTGTGTCGGCCGAGTAATGGCAACCGCAGGCGCTGAAAAATATCTTTTGTGCGTAAGGTAAAACTCCATGTTCCATCCGTCTCAAGAGTCAAGTTTTCACCCCGTATATCTGCTTGTGATTCTAAACCGAAGCTGACTATTTTTTGACTGGATAACACGCGCTTTTCCCAAACAGAAAAATGGGGATCATCACGATTCAATATTGCCACGCCCTTTTTTTGCAACCCCAATAACAAGTCGCCTTTTTCTTGAACTACGCCCTCCAAACTGCCTAACCCTGCTAGATGAGCTGCTGTTGCATTGAGAATCACAGCAATGGCTGGGCGAACTAAATTGCTGTGCAAAGCAATTTCTCCCGAAAAACTCGTTCCTACTTCTAAAACCACGTATTTATGATCGAACGTTGCCTGCAACAAAGTCAGTGGTACACCAATAGCGTTGTTCTGACTTTTTTTACTGGCCATAACCGGTAATGAAGACTGGGCCAAAATAGAGCGCAATAACTCGCGCGTTGTCGTTTTCCCGCAGCTTCCGGTAATTGCAACTACAGATGCTGTCAATTGATCACGCCAATATCGGGCCAGTTTTGTCATGGCCTGAACCGTATCTTCTACTTCAAAGCAGGGTAAGCTTGTCTCTATTTTACGATCGACAATAGCCGCGACACAATGCGACGCCATCTCCGAAACGAATTGATGCCCATCGTGATTTTCGCCTTTAATGGCAACATATAAAGAGCCTTTGGGCGCTGTTCGACTATCGATACTGACACCCTGACAAAGGGCGTCCTCTGTGGGCAAGAACACATTTAATGCGCTAGCTACGTCAGATAATTTCATACGCCTCCTAAGAACAAAGCGAGCGAACATAATCAATATCTGAAAATGGGAACACCTGATTACCGATAATTTGCTCGGTCTCATGACCCTTGCCCGCAATCAAAACTATATCATGCTTGCCTGCTCCTGTCAGAGCGAATTGAATCGCCTCGCCTCTATTTAATTCCGTATGAACGAAACGGTGATTACCGCACCCTTGACGTATCGCTTGTGCAATGGCTTGCGGATCTTCCGTTCTCGGATTATCGTTTGTTATCCAAATTCGATCAGCCCACTTAGCAGCTATTTCTCCCATACTTTCCCGCTTACTTCTATCCCGTGCACCCCCGCAACCAAACACAGCATGTAATTGACCTTGGCAAAGTGGCCGCAAGGTTTTAAGCACCTGCTCCAACGCATCTGGGGTATGTGCAAAATCCACAATCACTGCGGCACCTGAGGGATGACGAAACCATTGCATCCGACCAGGCACCGCTTTTATTTTCGCAATACTATCCAAAATCGAAGACCAAGGAAAACCTTGTGCACCTAATGTAGCAATCACAGCCAAACTGTTGGCAATATTGTATTCTCCCAATAGATGTAAATCACATTCACCCCTGCCCCAAGGCGTCGATAATTGCAGTTGATAACCCGATCCATCTGCTAAAATCGAAAAGGACTCACATCGAACGGTAGGGGAATTGAGTCGTGACTCTTTCATCGTGTATGCCGTGATGGACAGCTGCTTGGCATATTTTTCAATCCAACACATACCCCAGGGATCATCTGCATTGATGATGCCATGTTCCAACGCTTTAAACTGAAATAATTTTTCTTTACAGCACGCATAGTCATCCATATCCCGGTGAAAATCGAGATGATCAGGTGATAATTGTGTATAAACAGCAGTCTGAAAGGGAACGCCGGTTACCCGGTATTGTGCCAACGCATGAGATGACACCTCCATAGCTAAGTAATCAATGCCTGCCTCTCGCATGCCTGCTAATTCTTTTTGTACAACAATCGCATCCGGTGTTGTCATCCCTGTTTTTTGCAACTGCGTTAACAGACCCACTCCCAAGGTACCCATAACCGCTGCGCGCTTTCCCAGTAGTTCATACGCTTGCGCGAGTGCATGACTGATACTGGTCTTGCCATTAGTCCCAGTGATACCAACGATGCGAAAAGAATCCCCCGGATTTCGATAAAAAAAACGAGCGATCAAACTTATTTTCTCTGCTAAATTTTGAACAGGAATGGTCGGGGCAGACACTGAAAACTCAGGTGCCTCGTGACTTTCATAAATCACAGCAGATGCTCCCGCGGCTACAGCTTCCTCAATATAATTTCGTCCATCCGTAGCGAGCCCTGGAAAAGCTAAAAAACAATCCCCAACCCTGACCTCACGGCTGTCTAGACTTAGGCCAAAAATTTCAGTTTCCAGACATCTCTTCGACAGTCCCTTAAACCCAGATATTGACCCATCCGATCCTAAAATCACCGCTCTCAGTTCTGCTAAACGCATATTTTACCTATTGATCCATTTTCGACAAAACAGCTTCTTTTTCCAATCGATCTGGTGCGACATTCAATAGGTGCAATGATTGCTCCATGACTGATTTAAACACAGGTGCAGCTACGATCGCACCGAAATGTTTTTCTTGCGGCTCATGAATCACGATAGCAATCACCAATCGCGGATCAGAGACCGGCGCAATACCGACAAAAGAGCTAGCGTAGCGTTTTTTGTCATAACCACCACTGGAAGCCACATAAGCCGTCCCTGTTTTACCTGCTACTCGATAACCGGGAATAGAGGCGCGCGTTCCTGTCCCCCCTTCTTCAATCACACTTTCTAACATATGCAAAACAGTATCGGACGTTTTTTGTGGAATCACACGTGTTGCCACCGGTTTAGCATTACGCTTAACGAAACTCACCGGATACGCTAACCCGTGAGCTGCTAACACAGCGTATGCATGCGCTAATTGTAAGGCGGTCACGGATAGGCCATAACCATACGCCAGCGTCGCTACTTCACTCGCATACCAACGATCGCGTTCCGTTACAATGCCATCTGCCTCTCCCGGAAAGCCTGAATCTGTGCGCTGACCTAAACCAATCGCTTGCAATAAATACCAAAAACTACGTGCATCCAATGACAACATGATTTTTGCTGCAGCAATGTTGCTTGATTTTTTAAGCAGACCCGTTAAATCAACTACCCCATAATCCAAATCATCCCGAATCGTAAATCCTCCTATTCTCATCAGCCCTGGATGCGTATTAATCTCAGTTTGAGGCTTGTATTTCCCACTCAACAAGGCTTGTACAACCGTAAATGGCTTAGCAGTTGATCCTGGCTCAAATAAATCTGTCACCGCTCGGTTACGAAAATTAGCAACTGGAACGTCTCGTCGATTATTCGGATTGTACGTGGGCTCATTAACCATCGCTAAAATATCCCCATTTTTAGCATCCAAAATAACAATTGACCCTGCTTTTGCGTGATATTTTTGAACTGTTTGATTTAATTCTGTGTACGCAATATATTGAATACGCTCATCGATAGTCAGTCGCAACTTTTTTCCAGGCTGCGGTTTTTTTTTGATCGCAACCGTTTCAACTACGCCGCCTAGTCGGTCACGTATCACTGATTTCAAACCGACTACGCCACCCAACCATTTGTCATACGCTAACTCTAAACCCTCTTGCCCCTTGTCATCAATATTCGTAAATCCTAAAACATGCGCAGCTACTTCTCCTTGTGGATAATACCGTTGGTACTCCTGTACAAATGAGAGACCTTCTAACTTCATTGCTTGAACAATTGGGACAACCGTCGGTGGCATTCTACGCTTTAAATAAAAAAAACTACGGCCCTTCGCTTTTTTGATGAGGCGATGAATGCTCGTTGAAGAAAGCGAGAGCGCCTGTGCTAAGACCTTTATTTGCGCCTCTGTTGGCTTAAACGTACGTGGATCAAACCAAAAGGAAACAACCGGAGTACTAATTGCCAAAGGCCGATTATGGCGATCCACAATCATGCCTCGATTAGCAGGCATTTTTACATTTCTGAGAATACGAGCATCGCCCTGTTTTAATAAAAATCCACGCTCAAAAATACCTAACTGAACCAGACGATATGCGATGCCGGCAAACACAATCACTAGAAAAGAGAGAATGACTGTAAATCGCCAATTTGGTCGCACTGAATAACTCCAACTTTAAAAACCCTACTCGGACACGTCACGCAACCAAATAATTTGCTTGTCGTCTGGTATCACCATCCCCTGTTCTTTTGCAATCGATGCCAAACGGCTTTGCGCCAGGCGAGTCGCGCTTTCTAATAACAAACGACTATGGACCTCCGCCAAATCTATCTTTTGCTGTTGTGTAGCTTGGTAACTCAAATAATTTCGACGATAGGTATCTTTAGCAAAGACCACAGCCAGCGCCGATAATAATAAAAAAATCGCCATTAGCCAAACTAGCCCTGTTTTTTGGGGCTGCGTTTCTGGTCGACTCCAGGCTCTAGGCTGGGTCAGCGCTCTTACAACTGCATTCATCCTTGTTTCTCCACCACTCTTAAACACGCGCTTCGTGCGCGTGGATTTCTTTGACGTTCATCTTCTGATGCACGGATCATTTTGCCTATTTTTCGCACAGTGCTCGCCTTGTTATTTTCGGGTTCGCGCATCCCTGGCAACCAGCTCACAAGACCTGCCGACTCTTTCGCCATAAATTGCTTCACTAATCGATCTTCTAAGGAGTGAAAACTAATGATGCATAACCGTCCTCCTTGAGCCAATGCTGCGATACATTGTGGAAGGATTTGCTCTAATACAGCTAGCTCATTGTTCACCGCGATCCGAATCGCTTGAAAAGTACGCGTCGCTGGGTGTTTACCAGAAGAACCTCGAGCAACGACAGATGAGACCAAATCACTTAATTCTCGGGTAGTTGTAATCGGCTCGAGATCTCGCTTTCGTATAACTGCTTTTGCAATACGCTTAGCTGCTGGCTCTTCCCCAAAAATCCGCAACACCCTAACAAGCTCTGTTTCACTCACCTGATTAATCCAAGTAGTAGCGTCCACGCCACACGTAGTATTCATCCGCATATCTAAGGGGCCATTACGTTGAAAACTAAATCCTCGACTAGCATCATCCAACTGAGGCGATGAGACACCTAAATCCAACAAAATACCATCAACCTTCCCCATCAACCCCCGCGCACTCAACACTTGAGTGAGATTGGCGAAATTATCATGGCTAAAAGAAAAACGAGGGTCAGCAAACAAATCTCTCATTGCGCTTTGTTGCTCCTCAGATAGTAAAATAGGGTCCGCATCAATAGCCACTAAGCGCCCTGATTCTCCCAATCTTTCCAATATCGCCTTGCTATGTCCTCCACGACCCAACGTGCAGTCGATATAAGTGCCATCTGGCTTGATCGACAAACCCATCAGACACTCGTTTAGCAATACCGGTTGATGTGTATAACAATCCGTATTAATCATAATGACAACGATGCCAGCTCATCCGGCAGCTCGCCCTCCCTTTGCCCTTTTTCATCTTCAACCCAGGAGTCACAAGCTGTATACCACTGTGTTTCGCCCCATAATTCACACTTATTCCCCTGTCCTACTAACATAATGTTTTGACCCAAGCCCGCATACTCACGCAATAGCTGGGGCAGCAATACTCGCCCATTGTTATCCATTTCCAGCTCAGTCGCATGGCCTATTAATAGGCGCTGAATACGACGAGTCGCTTTATTAAAGCTCGATAAAGCCGTTAATTTAGTCTCTATTTCTTCCCATATGGGTAATGGGTACATTAATAGACAAGGTTCTTGAGTATCGATGGTGACAACCAATTGACTCTGTGCCTGGTCATCTATCAGACAGCGCAAACGTGCAGGGATAACAATCCTTCCCTTGGAGTCAACTGTCATAGCACTCAGCCCTCGAAACATCCCTTTTCTCCCACTTTCATCCACATTATACCACTTTCTCAAAAAAAAGTTCATTTTTTTCACCAAATTAGCCCAAAAAAAGATTAGAACACCTGGCGAGTGGCACCAAGAGACTGATTTTTATCGGTTTTTAAGTGTTGCCTTGCTGGAGAAATATTGTTCTATTTATTAAGGAACTGCCAAACTGAATCCGCCAGAGCTACAAACGCAAAAATTAACATCGCTATCCCACCCAGCCTATTCAAAAAACAGGCTGTTTTAAGCGTGGCCCGTGCTCGAACCAACTTCAGCGTCAGCAACATTAAGACCCAAAAAAGAATGACACCCAACAGCAAACCCAGACCAACACCACCTATCAAGAACCACTCAGAGCGCCTTAAGGTAACCTTGAATGATGACAAAACCAATAAATACGCAATCGGCCACTGTGGTGATGTCAGAGTTAAAATAAAGCCGACACTAAATTGCTTTAACCCCTGTTTTTTAGATTGGATAATATCCGGCTTATTTTCTAAATCATTTTTGGGATTGGCGACTAAAAATCGATAGGCTAAATAAAACAAGACCGCAGCAGCTAATAATCCACTCCACCCATCATCCAATCTAACTGGGTCATAAAAATTTCCAAAAAACAGTAAAATAGCAACCGTGGTTGCTGCCCAAATAGCTTGCGCGAAACAGATGCCAGAGACATTAACTGCAGCAAAGAAGGGGCCTCGACGCAACATAATCAACAAGGTATAGATGATATTAGAAATGCTAAAAAAGCAACCAAAAAATCCGGTAACAACGCTGAGAAAAAAATACCACAATAACATGCTAATTACTCAAGTCAGAGCCTAGTCCCGTATTATAGCGCAGAAATTAGTCACGAAAGTTGTTGAATTGCAACGGCGCCCAGTCATCTTGTTTATCGCGCATAAACGCGATCGCGGCTTGTAGATCATCGCGTTTTTTACCGGTAACACGCACTTGGTCGCCCTGAATCTGCGCTTGAACTTTAAGCTTCTGATCTTTCAGCGCTTTGATAATTTTTTTAGAGACATCAACAGCTATACCATGCTGAAAAGAGACAACTTGCGTCGCTTTTTTATGTAACAATTCTGGGGCCTCTGGTTTCAAGTGCCCCAAGTCGATACCACGCTTAGAAAGCTTACCACGTAAAATATCGAGCATTTGCTGAAGCTGAAAATCTGCTTCAGAGAACATCGTCACCGCTTCATTCTTAAACTCATATCTGGAGTCCGTTCCTTTAAAATCAAAACGTGTCACAACCTCTCTATTAGCCTGATCGACTGCATTAGATACCTCATGCCAATCCAGCTCAGAAACCACATCAAATGACGGCATCGACCACCTCTTTTCAAAACTGTTACAAAAAAGTAAGATACAAAAATTGCTCTGTTTGGGCAAGCAAAGCCTAAATTATTCATAGTATTAAGAAAAGAGAGACCAATTCTAAGCCAACCCCGCTAGCGACTTAAGCGATCTCCCACGCAAGCAATAGCAAAAAAATCCAAACCATGGTACAATGATCAAATCTTGCTTCAAAGGGGGATTCCACTATGGCTATTCATGTAGAAAAGACGGAACAAATACTTCACGCAGCTTTGCGGGAAGCTTTAGCTATGAATACCCAAGCTGAATTAGATAGTGCGCTATTACTCGCAGCGCTCCTGGGTGCACTTCCTGAGGAAGAACAAGCCGCTGAAGCAAGCCTTAATGCTATGCTCTGTGAACTCAACCATCTTCCAGAGACCTCAGCAGCTGATAGATGCACTCGGAACATGAATGCTGCTCTAGCTGCTCTTGATTTGGAAGCTAAGGCTGCAAGATTGCAAACGCTGGGGCTATTTGCTACTCATTCTCAGGCTAATAAACCAGGTAGCGCTGAAGCACCGTCTAACCCGCCAGCCTCTTCTCACTGAAACTAGCCGGTTTGCTTTTTCGAAATAAACCTTCCCTAGATCCCGCAAAATTTCGGCGCCGCTGATTTTTCTGCGAATACTTGCTTGTCGACTCATGCGTCCTTCTTCACCTGTATCTCGTCACCTCAAAAAAAAAACCATGACAAGCTCGTTACACTTCCCTTTCTCATTGACACATTGCACTGACAAAAGTCACATAAGCTAAAGCTGTGTTTCACTCGGATATTGAGGTAAAAAATGAATCGATTAAAATCTACTTTACAACTGGCTATTAGCACAGGTTTACTCTTTACAGCAGGCGCTGTTATGGCAGGACAGGTCGTGAGCCAACACACCTACAAACCCACTGTCCGCACAACTATCATTACTGAAAGAGTCTGCGGCCATCGTGGTTGCGTCAACATTCATAAAAAAATACACAACCGCCCCAATGGCACACAAAAAGTGGTCACTGAGCGCTGCCAACATGGTTTTTGCAATCGGCACGTTATGATTCGGATCAAATAGCGCTCTTGCATAACAACCCCTCCGTCATTACGAGCGGAGCGAACCCAAGCAATCCAGGAAAAAAGAACGACCCCATTCGGCAAGAGCTGCAAAGGTTTTTTTCTTCTGTCTAGTCAATGAGTCAGCCGATAAGCCGGGTTCTGTCGAGGACAATCATCTATCTGGAGCACACGTCACCGTGTGCTTCATGCGGCTTACCCGGACCAACGCGCGAGCAGCGCGATGTCATAAAGACGCTGGCCCCTATTTAGCCTTGCTCCAGGTGGGGTTTACCATGCCACCGATGTTACCACCGGTGCGGTGCGCTCTTACCGCACCCTTTCACCCTTACCACGCGAACGTGGCGGTATACTTTCTGTTGCACTGGCCGTAGGTTCACACCTCCCAGGCGTTACCTGGCACCTTGCTCTATGGAGCCCGGACTTTCCTCCGTTACAGTACACTGTAACCGCGATTGCCTAGCTGACTCACCAAGGAGTGTATCACGAGTTCAAAAATAAACCCATCAAAAATACCTGCTGCCTTTATACGAAATCCTGATCCCACTTACGAACTAGCCGCTATAGCAGACACGTGTTCCAATTGAGGCGTTGGCGCTTTTAATAAACCAAAGTTTCTTGCCAATGCCTGTTGATCCTTTGGCTTAGCGTGTTTTGCAAAGACATGAACCAATGCAAAGGCGAGATTCTTAATTAATGTCGAAAGTTCGCTCCACGAATTAACGGGCATACCGCCACCAAATGCTTCAGTTAATGCTTCATCATTTCCTCCCGCATTCAACGCGGTAGAACTCACCGTAGAGACAGCAAAGGAAGCGGAACCTGCAATCGTATTTGTAACCGGGCCCAATGGACCGAGATCATCAAAGATCGCAACTTTTCCAGACAACGCACCTTGACCCAGTCCATTGGCTAACCCCACCAGCGCGAGCAAATAAGCAAAAACTTCCTTTATGGCTGTATTCGATGTTCGCTTACTGACTGCCATCGTTTCATGATGCTCCACTTTTTCTTTTTGCAAACTCTCCTTATATTTCTTATCGACTTGACTTCGAATACCTTTATATAATGCAACAGCAATCCCAACAGTCAGAAAGGCCAACAGCGAAACAACCAACACCAACGAGGCCGAAATTGAAAAAACAACCAACTTTACCACCGCTAAAGCTAAGGAGTTAACCCCTTTGGCCGCTATTTTTGCTAAATTAATGCCATTAAAGTGCAATTTTTTGTCTTTATCATAATGAAAAATTCCTTCTTCACTGTACAATGCTTTCTTCATCGCATTAAATACTTTAGATAACTTATCGTAGCTAAAAATACCAAAAATAACTGCGCTAAAAACGATTGCTAACGCCCCTAAAACACACCCCCCCAAAGTACTCATGCCAACACGTGACCCAAAGCTTAAGGCATCGGAACCGGTACCTAAACAAAAGCCGTAGAGTGTTCCAATAATTAGCGCAGATCCTAAAATTCGCTCCATAAAAACCTTAAAGAACAAGAAGGCAGCCCATTTAGCAGCAGTTGGCATATTCGGATGGCTTTCAAAAAAAGCTTGTTTTATTCTTCTAAAATCAAATACGTCCTTTAATTTTTGCAGCCCACCATTTTTAACAAACTTGGTTGCGACATTCAAAAATAAGGACGTAATCGATATTGCAGCAAACACAGCGACAACACCTATTGCTACCATCAAGGCAATGGGGAGAGTTGGGCCCAAACAAGCGACGGCCACACCCATCAATGCAGCAACCGTAAAAATACCCAGCGCCAAGCCATAACCAAAAGTGGAAACAATCAACCCTATCGCTAAATTACGATCTGCTCCCTTTAGCTTTGCGCCTGGCTCACCCAACAAACGACCATTAAATAAATTTTTAAAGGGCTCAATCGCATCATTGAATAGTGTCGGCATGTTAACAGCAGCGCCTGAAATCCCCACAAAAATAGCCAAGCCAATCGCAATCGGTGCTGCAGGTCCAAGCAACGCACTTAATAAACCAAAAATAGCGTACCCTGCAACCAAACCTTCTGACAAACCGACCACCGATGAAATCACCAACCGTAACCAGAAACTTAAATTTTTCTTCCATTTGTTTTTTGCCTTCTCTAGAAGTGCTTGATCCTCATAATTTACCAATACATAGGATCTATCCAAAAATGGATTCGCTTCTTTCTGGTATGATTTCACCAAAATACGAATTTTAGCTTCTCTATACAATCGATCATCTTCCTCTTTAGGAACATCTGTCTCTTGATATTTTTCTTTAATCCACTTTTCTTTTTCTGCTTCAAGCCTTAATTCAAAGCTTAACCGTGAGTGAGTGACATGAAGCCACTCTTCTTCAAGCAAATCCTGTGACAAGAATTTCAAATATTT
>JBIKMG010000051.1:0-12946 GCA_044359385.1 Coxiellaceae bacterium | reverse complement strand
GTAGCCGACCTGTTGGCGGGTTTAGAGCCGGATCAAAAATATGAATTGCTACAGATTAAAGATAACTATGGCTGGACTGCATTGTCGATTGCAACAAAGTATCATCCTGAAATTGTAGGCGACCTGTTGGCAGGTTTAGAGCGGGGTCAAAAATATGAATTGCTACAGATTAAAAATAAGTATGGCAGGACTGCATTGATGTACTTAACGAAAAATCATCCGGCATATTTAGATAAGATTTTTTCAGGTTTACAACGTGATGAGGTAAAAATACGCTTCACGAATTTTCCAGTGCTTAACTGTTTTTCTCCTAAGCAGTTAAATTCACATGCTCAATTAGCCATAAGCCTATTGCTGCATGCATCCGAAACCGATGGTGCTAACGATCCGAAATGTCTTCTTTTTTTCTCAAGATTCAAATTTTTATTCCAAGTTGCCTATCGGAAAAATAAACAAGCGTTATTGCCTCTTATACGCGATCAGTTAAGTAACCCCAACAGCCTCTTTTTCCAGGTTGTCTGTACGCATCGCATAGAAAAAAAATCCGTTAAACTAACGAAAACAGCACGTTATTTCTTGAACGAAATAAAAAAAGCTAGCTTCTTTCAACGAGGCTAAGCTTCAGCGATTATAAACCATCTGTAGATACGCATTTCCTGTCACCTATTCAGTGAACACAAAAAAGCTTAAGATCCAGTCGTTAATTGACGCGAAATCTGATTGACTGCGTGTATAGATTCAAATAAAATAAAGAACTATTTTTAACTATCTATCGAGAATGATAATGAAGCGTCACGAATGCCTAAGACTGTTAGATATACCATCAGAAACTCGGTTAACACTCGATATTCTAAACACTGCTTTTTTTAGTCAGATCCTAAAACAGCATCCAGACAATAATTTAACCTCTGATGCAGTTGAAAAAACTCGTGACCTAATAATTGCCCATGAACTATTAACCATTTTTATAACGACCGGCTGTTTCGGTCCTGATGAAGCCAAAAAAGAGCCTCTACAAAACCCAGCAGGAGGAGAGGCTGACAAAACTCGGAGAGAATTAGAAATCAAGTTTCCCCGTGAAATTCATATTATTGAAGGCACCCCTTTGGATAAATTTTTTTCCACAGCTTCTTTTATGCTCATTCTAGCAAACCCCAGTTTTCAGATAAATATGTTTATTACCCTTGGAGAAAGCGCCTCAGAAAAAATTAAACCAAGATCCATAATTGAGAGTCTTATCGTTGGCTATTTATCTTATAATTCAAAAAAAAATACCGAAACGCTCATCCCGCAACCAGAAAGAAAAGTGACTGAAGCAGCATCTTTACCTAAGAACAGAAATTTTGTCATTATTGCTGGGAACTCTTATACGTATACACAGCACCCTCTTTCTCGACCACCTGAACTTGATGCACTCAGTGATGAGCAAGTCGATCAACTCATGAATAAATTAGGTTTGGAATGGATAATTCAAGAAACCTCAATACGTGCATCAATGGAACCTATTCCTCTAACTGAACTTAATTCGATAAAATCTGACACTGGAAAGCTCGCTTTCCTGAACGTAGCTAAAGCAATCACAGAGGCCAAAGCCGCACGAAGACGTAGAGATGAAACATTCGCTACCGTCCTTCAATATCTTTTTGACGAGAATAATTGGCGTATTAAAACCCCTGAGGGGATTAATCAAATGAAAACGGCTAGTCAACGCCTTGTCAATAGCGAAGATTTTTTTCATGCGATTAAAGAAATTGCACAAAAGAGATTAGACCAACACGCATCTGATCAAGCGACGAAAACTGCGTCTGGATTTTTGAAGTCGTTGACTCAAAATGGAAAAGCAACACAATTCTACCAACAGGTCGTCGATTCAGAAAGCCTTGATGCGTTGGCCCAGAAGATACCCCCTATTTCAAAAAATACTGAACCAACGGGTGGCGGTGGCGGAAAGAAAGACACAAACGCCGCCTCCTCACCAGGACAATCATCTCGCGGGTTAACTTAACCCCATAAAAAATTCTAAATAGTTGGGATTGTTCGGTGGATACGATCAAAGACCCTGTTAGGCCGATCAGGGTTATAAATTCATAGCCATCCTCTTAATTGTGTTTGCACCTCATTCCCAAAGACTAAAAAGTGATATTATAACTTCGAATTCAACGCAAGAGAAATGACAACTTGGGCTCTACCAGGTAAAAGAGTTTTTCTTGACGCTACTTTAGTTTCATGTTAACTTAATTTTCTTTATATTATTTAATCTTAAAGGTATTTATGAAACATATGTTACTAGGGCTTTTAAATTCAGCAAAAGCAATTCAAACCACATTAGTTCCACTCATCCGAGAAAATTTAGATCATCCCGCTACCATCGGTATCCTTAGTGCTATTGCAGGTGGTTATGCGACTGCTTATGCTACTGATAAATTGAGTCAGTCAAAACAAGCTGAAGAATTGAGTCAGGCACATGCTAATTGCAAATTACTGGAAAAAAAGATAGAAGAATTTTCCTTGCTCAAGCAAAATATGGATATGCATAGTAAACAATTAGTAGAAAAAAATACTTCTCTTCGAGATGAGTTGAGCCGCGTTGATAGAAAAAATAATTCACTTCGAGATGAGTTGCGCCACGTTGATAGAGAAAAGGCTAACCTCAGGACCTCTTTTCATGAATGTAATTCCGTTTTGACCCAAATTAAGTTATCTTATGATAGTTCCTGGTGTCTCTGGAGAAAAAAAGTGGATACCCCAAACATAAAGTCAACCCAGGATCCGTCAATGGGTGGCAGTAGTATAGGCGAAAGCAATAGGAGTTCGATATGAAGTCATCTAATAAAAATCCTGAGAAATCTACTTCTTTTGGAAGCTCATTTCTTATGAGCGCTTTCGGTATTTTTACGGCGAGTTCGCGCCTAAAAACTGCCCAGAATAACTTGAGAAATTTGGAAAAAAATGGTCAGGAACTCATTGCAAGAACAGATGCCTTAATTGCGAGTCAGACTCAGCTAAATGAAGAGGCACAGCGATGTTTGGCTGAAACCGATAAGATACTTGATAAGCACAATAGACCCCAATAAAACAGCTTTGTCGCAATTAATCCAATGGCGCCGAAAAAAATAAATTGTCTACAGCTCAGAATCTCCAGCAGTTATCCTTGTGTCTTAGTTTTAGGAATAAGGTGGAATTAATCAAGGAAACCATCATTAGATCGTTCTAATTGCTAATCTTTCTTGCTCTGAAATAAACCCATTTGATTCTTCCAAGAGAAAATTTGCTTTTGAAAAAAGGGAGTACCTGAGAATTATCGAAACAGAAGAAGGGGAGATGAGGCTAGTAGTTTGGTTCCCAATAGCCGCTATTTTTATTGAAAATAAGGAAACGACTTTTTTATTCATAACCTTTGAGCAAAGCTCTGTTTTCTTCTGAACAGGAGATAGGATGGTAGTCCCCCCATTTTTAATGGCGTCAAAAGTAGCGGTTATGCAGCAGCTCTTGGGAAAATTTAACTCATTCATTTTATTATTCTATAAAACTTACGCGTTCAATCATTTCTCATAAAATACATGCTTTTTTGTCGTCGCTTATCCGGCAAGCGTGAATTGATTCCACTGATTACTTCAAATGAGCAAAAAATTCCCGTGACTTAAGCGGCTTATTTCCTAACAGCAGCTGTAATGATACGCGCAACAGCCGTTTTGCTTCTTGCTGAAGATGTTTTTCGATAGTTCGTCTACCATACAATGCCAATAATGTCTCTCCAGAAAAAACAAACGAATCATCGCTTTTTTCAGATAAATAAAATCCTTTTTGAGGAAAAAATCGGTAATAACACTCCGTCTGAATAAATTCACCCTGCGTATCATGAGAAAATGAGAGGCCATAACCCAATTCCTCCAATAAAGTGCATTCAAAATGACGCAACGGGCTTTGTAAATCCCCCTTTGACAATTGATCCAATGCCTCTGCATAGGCATCAAAAACTACGGAATACGAAGACTCTACTGGAAACAAACGAAGGATTAATTCATTCAAATAAAACCCGCAAAATAAGCTATTACCGATCAAATCATAGGGCATACCGACAACCTCTGCTTGTGTCAGATTTTTCAGCTCACTGCGGCCTCTCCAACTAATCAACAAAGGTGTAAATGGCTCCAGTTGTCCTTTAAAACGAGACTTCAAACCACGCGCACTTTTTGCAACCAATGAAATCCGACCAGATTCATTCGTAAAAACATCCAAGATATAACTGGTGTTCCGGTAGGGTTGCCTATGCAACACATAGGCCTTTTGCCATTCTCCTGACTGCATGAGTGCCCTATTTTTCTTTGTAACGCGTCATACCTACTTTTTGCAACAATGCTTCATCAGAAGCCCAATCTTTTTTCACCTTCACCCAAAGCTGCAAATATACTTTTTTTTCAAACGCTCTTTCCATGTCTTCTCGCGCTTGCGTGCCAATTTTTTTCAACTGCTGTCCCTGTTTACCGATCAAAATCGGTTTTTGTGATGGCTTACCCACCCAAATAACCGCATAAATTTTAATCAGATCTTTCTTAGTTTCCAATTTATCAATGGTTACTGCCATCTGATAAGGAAGCTCTTGTCCCAACATACGAAAAATTTTTTCTCGAATCATTTCAGCAGCTAAAAATTCATCCGTTCGATCAGTTATCTGCCCTTCAGGGTAACAAAAAGGTGAAACTGGCAGTAGTTCAGCTAAACGCTTTTCTAAGACATCTATTTGAATTTCTTTCAATGCAGAAATGGGGACGATTTCTACCTCACCCAATTTTTTCGTCAGCGCTGCCATCGCAGGCAATGCTTCAGACAGATTCGCTAAACAATCTACTTTATTCATGACCACCAACAAAGGTAAGCCGCTTTTTTTAGCTAACTCAAATACCCACTGATCAGCATCCTGCCAACGATTTGGCTCAACCAAAAAAACAATCACATCCACCAATCCGAAAGCACGTACCGCTGCTTCATGAATGTGTTTATCTAAACTATGCTTTTTCTTATCGTGTAATCCAGGAGTATCGATAAAAATAAGCTGGTAATTAGGCGTCGTTTTAACACCCCATATTTGCTGCTGCGTAGTTTGGGGCCGTCTAGACGTAATGCTGAGTTTTTTACCGAGGATATGATTCATCAACGTTGATTTACCCACATTCGGTCTCCCAACAATTGCAATAAATCCACAACGCGTTTCTGTTTCAGTTTTCTTATCTATCATTTTTTCTCCAACCAAAGCTGCATTTTTTTAGCTGCCTCTTGTTCCGCTTCTCGTTTAGTCTGACCTTCACCACTAGATATAAATTCAATTCCTACTACTTGGCAAGCGGCTGTAAACACTTGCTCGTGCAAAGGTCCACGAACCTCTGTTTCATAACTCGGAAGCGGCAGATTGCTTGCTTGCAACCATTCTTGCAATTGTGTCTTTGCATCTTTCGTGACAACGGGTAACTTCGCTTCTAATTTATCTTTCCATAAATTCAAAATAACTGCTTTTGCCGCCAACCAACCACCTTCTAAATAAATCACCGCAATCACGGCCTCCAACGCATCTTCTAGAATTGATGCTCGACTTCTACCCGCGACTTGCTCACTGCCGCCTAAGTGCAGATAAGCACCTAAGTCAATGGATTTCGCAATCGTCACTAATGTTTTTCCATTAACTAACCAAGCGCGTTTGCGAGTTAACTCCCCTTCCGTCCATTTCATTTCGTGGTGATACAAATATTCGGATATAACCGCAGATAACACCACATCACCTAAAAACTCTAGTCGCTCATTATTTTCAGGCCCATAACTGCGATGCGTACACGCATGCTTAATCACTTCCTTATCTAGAAAAACATAGCCCAATGCTTTTTCAAGCTTCGCTACATTCATATTAACGTTCATCCACTTTTAAAACTGCCAGGAAAGCTTCTTGCGGAATGGCCACTTTACCGATTTGCTTCATGCGTTTTTTTCCTTTTTTCTGTTTCTCTAGCAACTTACGTTTACGCGAAATGTCACCACCATAACACTTGGCAATTACATTTTTTCTCATTGCCTTAACGGATGAACGCGCCACAATTTTTCCACCAATCGCTGCCTGAATTGCAATTTCAAACATTTGTCTTGGAATAAGATCCTTTAACTTATCGGTTATTTCTCGACCCCGTGTAAACGCAACGTCTCGATGCACAATAGCGGCCAATGCATCGACTTGCTCTCCATTGACTAAAATATCCAATCGAACCAAATCGGCTTCTGCGAAATGGTCGAAAGCATAATCTAGTGACGCATACCCCCGGGTAACCGACTTCAATTTATCAAAAAAATCCAAAACCACTTCACTCATCGGGATATGATAGGTAATAGCCACTTGATTCCCATGATAAACCATTTTCTTTTGTATACCGCGCTTACTCGAACACAACGTCAATACGTGACCCAAATAGGGCTCTGGTACAAAAATACTAACTGCGGCAATCGGCTCCCTAATTTTTTTCATCTCTGTCACCGGTGGTAACGCACTGGGATTATCCACACGCAATATCTCTCCCGTTTTCTTATGTACTTCATAAACAACAGTCGGTGCGGTGGCAATTAAATCTAAATCATATTCACGATCTAAGCGTTCACGCACAATTTCCATGTGCAATAAACCCAGAAAACCACAACGAAAACCATGCCCCAAGGAACCAGATACTTCCGTTTCATAAAATAACGACGCATCGTTTAAACGCAACTTACCCAACGCTTCACGAAAACCCTCATAATCATCGCCCTCAATGGGAAACAAGCCTGCATAGACTTGTGGTTGAAGTTGCTTAAACCCTACCAAAGGCTCTGCTGCGGGTTCTTTAGAGTGCGTTAAGGTATCCCCTACCGGTGCGCCAAAAATATCTTTAATTCCGCAAATGACATAACCCACCTCACCGACATGTAAGACCTCTAAGGGAGTGCGCTTTGGTGTAAAGACACCGAGCTGATCAACTTGGTGGTCTTTGCCTGTTGACATCACTTTTATTTTGTCACCTTTTGCAAGGCCGCCCTGCTCAACGCGAACCAAAGAAACAACACCTAAATACGGATCAAACCAAGAATCAATAATCAGCGCCTGTAGCTTGGCATTCGGATCGCCTGCCGGTGGTGGAACCTTCTGAACCAACTGCTCCAACAGTGCTTCAATCCCGATTCCTTGTTTAGCACTCACGAAAACGGCCTCTGTGGCTTCAATTCCAATCACACTCTCGATTTCCTGAATGACACGTTCGGGGTCCGCCTGGGGCAAATCAATTTTATTTAGTACCGGAATCACTTCCAGATTTTGCTCTAAAGCCGCATAGCAAGTAGCGACCGTCTGTGCCTCTACACCTTGTGCGGCATCTACAACCAACAAGGCACCTTCACAAGCAGCAAGCGAGCGAGAAACTTCGTACGCAAAATCCACATGCCCTGGCGTGTCAATAAAGTTTAACTGGTAACGCTTACCGTCTTTAGCTGTGTAGTACAAAGTAACGCTTTGCGCCTTAATCGTAATACCACGTTCACGCTCAATATCCATGGAATCTAAAACTTGAGCCTGCATCTCACGATCGCTTAAGCCACCGCAATATTTGATGAAACAGTCCGCCAGTGTCGATTTACCGTGATCAATATGCGCAATAATAGAGAAGTTACGGATACGTTGTTGGTCGTATTCAGGAGTCATAGAGGCCTCGAAACGGGAAAATTTGACCTATAGTAACACAGTAATTCCCTGCATTTATAGCCAAATCGCAACAACCGCCATCAGTGCAAACCCTGCCACTACATAAAAAAAATGGCGTAAATCACAGCATTGCTTCACCATAACAGCGCGAGAGAGGCCATGGAGCGTTCCCAAATACAAAAATGTCCCCGCAGCCAAAGCCATAAAGGCCGGTGTCACCAAAGGATATGCGCTTAAATCATTCGATACATAACCACCGAATAAAATGCCCAGTGGAATCATCAAAGCGAAAATCAAGAATAAACTCGCACTCAATCGAGTCGAGAGTTTGCTCTTTACCAAGTGAATCGATAAAGAAAAGCTCGCTATCCATTTATGAACCAAAATGGCAAAAAGAATCACGATCATTAAACCCACACTCTGACTTGACCCTAACGCAACACTTTCTAAAAAAGAATGCACCGACAGCATCACCATCGCTAAAACAGCGAACAAGGGGCTTCGATCACCCGATGCATGTGAATATAATTCACGGCCAATATGCTCAAAGAAAAGCAGTAATAAAAAAATACCCCCACACAATAAAAAAGGAACCGGATAGCCCACGTGATACTTGGCAAATTCCGTCGCTGAATCCGCTAGCATATGAATAAGGCCTGCACCTAAAAAGACACCCGCAGCTATCGCCTCACCGGTTTGGAAATCCGCTTTTAACCCCATCCGTGTTCGACGAAAAAAAGGGTAAACACCCGCACCCAGTGTAACAACTAAAATAACAACCAGCGATAAAATCTGCCAAAACCACAAAGAATGATTCACCTTCTTTGCTCCTAAATAAGTATCTGAAGCGATGTTCGAGTATTGATCGATAAAAGTCAATTAAAAACCCACGGCTGCGTGGGTTTCAATTGCTTACATACCACCAGAAAATACTTAGTGACAGTTTTCTGGTAAGAATTCACCTTGCAATTCAATGACACCAGAATCCAATCGCAGGTTATGTCTATTTTCCCAGTTCATGACCAACTGATCAAAACTCGGGTCAGAAAACTGAACCCATTTTCCATCAATGCGTGAACGAAAAACCATCGTCATGCGTGAATTCTTAGTCTCTTCCGATGTTTCTAGAGCAGATAAAATGTACGAATTACAAGCCTCTAAACGAATAACTGCTTTATGTTCGACTAAAAAATCTAACACTCGATACACTGTCGGTGGTTTGGCAGTTGGACGAATTTCTTTTAGTTTAGACAGTAAATCGTAAGCTTTAATCGGCTTTATTTGCTCGAGCAACAAACGTAGAACTTGCTCACGCAACGACGTTAATTTAAAGCCAAAACGTTCAGCAATCACCACTGGCCTTCCTTCTAGTCTATTTAAGTTAATAGAAGACATATCAAACCTCATTTTAATTTTACGGACAATTTCAAAGACGAAACTCCATAGCGCCTCATCCGTAAATTTTACTCTTTAGCCTTTGCTTAACGTAGCAGTTCTCAAGTGAGACACTCCTACAAGGCAACTACCAGTCCAATTGATTAGTATACAATGTTCCGCCTATACCCAGTATTTTTATAACACTAGGTAATAATTAACGCAAGTAAATAAAACTCAAAACGCTATAAAAAAGCCAAAAAAACGCGTTTTTCTAAAAGAGACTCCTAAGTATTGTCTTTAACAAATGGCTATTTGACTCCTTTACTTAATGATTACTTAAGAGCTCCCACGCTCCTGACGGTGTGTGCTGATACACTCTGGGAATAGCGGTCGGTATCTCTAGCTGCAAAACAGCTTCTCTTGAAAGACCTTCGAGATCCATAGCCATCGATCTGAGCGAATTACCATGCGCAACAACCAAGATGCAAGCTCCTTTTTTTTCTACAAGAGGCTTAATTTTTTGATGCCAACAAGGCTGAGTTCGAGCTGCCGTCATTTCAAGACTTTCCCCTCCTGGCGGCGGCACATCAAAACTACGACGCCAAATATGCACTTGTTCATCACCGTATTGATCGCGCGTTTGTTGCTTATTCAGTCCCTGCAATTCACCGTAATGACGCTCATTTAAGCGCCAATCTACATAGCAAGGCATCATTCTGGCTTTTGCTTCCTGCGAATAAACGGCTTGTTTGATCGCTATTTCAGGGTCTTCTGATAAGACAACAGGAACCAATCCTTCCTTTTGATACGTCAGAGCAAGCATAGCTGTCTGCTGCGCTCGCTGTAGAGTCGACATGAAAACTGCCTGTATTGGATATTTTGCGAGCCTTTCTCCAGCCGCCTGCGCCTCTTTCACTCCTTTCTGTGACAAAGGCACATCTACCCAACCCGTAAATCGATTCGCTTCGTTCCACAAGGACTCTCCGTGCCGCAATAAAATCAAATGACTCATATGACCCCCTCTGCATTAGAGTCATTTATCTTAAAGATTTACACGTCTTTACACAATCCAATAACCTCCGTTCGAAGTAGCAAGCATTCAATAGGCTGGGCGTTGAAACACGATCCAGATAGCGCTGATTTCCCTGTTTTATGGGCGGCACTTAGGAGTACGAACACCCTGAAGAATCATACTCTTTCGATCGTTAACGCCTTCATGGCGGACGTGTTTTTCGATCAATTAAACCGAGCAAACCATTATGCGCTCTTTGAGTTGGGTTCCCTAACAGAGATTGAGCCAGTCTCATTTTTTGTTCTTTATGTGGCTGAAAACAGCCCCATAAACCAGGAACAAAAACAGCTCTAACGTCTGCTGTTCGCAAACTTAGGTATACCTGAATAAAGACTCCTCGATAAGCACTCAGCTCACCGTTTCTACACTGACGTAGTAGAGAGGTTAGGTGATTTCTGCCTAAATCTGTCATAAGGGCCAGACGGTTTTCAGGATTTAGTGCGAATAATATAAAACGGAGATCATCTGCGTTGTTTATGATTTTTTTGAGCTTATCAGAACCCAAAGCAGTTATAACAGCTCTGCCTTGTGTCTCATTAAGCGACTGCAATACAGAACGCAGTTCACGGCTATTTTGTATGATTTCTTTGAGCTTATCCGGACCCAACCCATCTAAAATAGCTTTGCATCCTGCCTCTGCCTCCTTAAGCAGACGCAATACAGCATCCAGTTGAGATGCATTTTGTATCATTTCTTTCAACTTATCCGAACCCAAAGCATCTAGAATGGTCGTGCGCTGTGACTCATTCAGCCGATGCAATACATCAACCAGTTGAGATGCATTTTGTATCATTTCTTTGAGCTTATCCGGACCCAAAGCATCGATAACAGCTTTGCATCCTGCCTCATTAAGCGGCTGCAATACAGCATTCAGTTGAGCTCTATTTTGTATTATTTCTTTCAGCTTATCCGGACCCAACCCATCTAAAATAGCGTTGCATTGTGCCTCATCAAGCCGCTTAAATACAGCAATCAGCTGATCTGTATCTTGTATGACTTCTTTCAGCTCCTCAGGAGCCAACGCAGTTATAACGGCTGTGCGTTTTATCTCATTTAACGACCACAATAGATCACGCAGTTGAGCTACATCTTGTATGATTTCTTTCAGCTTATCCGAACCCAACCCATCGATAACAGCTTTGCATCCTTCCTCATTAAGCAGACGCAATGCATCACGCAGTTGAGCTACATCTTGTATCATTTCTTTCAGCTTATCCGAACCCAACCCATCGATAACAGCTTTGCATCCTGCCTCATTAAGCAGACGCAATGCATCACACAGTTGAGCTATATTTTGTATCATTTCTTTCAGGTTATCCGGACCCAACCCATCGATAACAGCTTTGCATCCTGCCTCATTAAGCAGACGCAATGCATCACGCAGTTGAGCTACACCTTGTATGATTTCTTTCAGCTTATCCGAACCCAACCCATCTAAAATAGCGTTGCATTGTGCCTTATGAAGCCACCGCAATGCATCACGCAGTTGAGCTACATTCTGTATCATTTCTTTCAGGTTATCCGGACCCAACCCATCGATAACAGCTTTGCATCTTGCCTCATCAAACAGCCCATTGAATACAGCACGCAGCTTGTTTACATCGGTTATGATTTCCTTGAGCTTATCAGGACCTAACGCATTTAGAGTAGCTTGGCATTGTTTCTCATTAGAGAATAGCAATAGAACATTCAGTTCAGATTCATCTTGTATGATTTCTTTCAACTGATCAGAACACAAAGCATCGATAACGACTGTGCGTTTTATCTCACTTAACGGGAACAATAGACTAGGCAGTCGAGCTCCATTTTGTATGATTTCTTTCAGCTTATCCGAACCCAACCCATCTAAAACAGCTTTGCATTTTACGTGATTAAAACACTGCAATACAGCACGCAGTTGAGCTACATCTTGTATGATTTCTTTCAGCTTATCAGAACCCAAACCATCGATAACAGCTTTGAATCCTGCCTCATTAAGCAGCTGCAATACAGCATTCAGTTGAGCTCTATTTTGTATCATTTCTTTCAGCTTATCAGAACCCAACCCATCGATAACGACTGTGCGTTGTATCTCACTTAACCACCCCAATAGATTAGGCAGTTGAGCTCCATTTTGTATCATTTCTTTGAGCTTATCTGGACCCAACCCATCTAAAATAGCTTTGAATCTTGCCTCATTAAGCCGATCGGATACAGCACGCAGCTTGTTTACATCGGTTATGATTTCTTTCAGCTTATCCGGACCCAACCCATCGATAACAGCTTTGAATCCTGCCTCATTAAGCAGCTGCAATACAGCATTCAGTTGAGCTACATCTTGTATGATTTCTTTCAGCTTATCCGGACCCAACCCATCGATAACGGCTGTGCATCCTGCCTCATTCAGCCGATGCAATACAGCGCTCAGTTGAGATGCATTTTGTATCATTTCTTTGAGCTTATCCGAACCCAAAGCATCTAGAATGGTCGTGCGCTGTGACTCATTCAGCCAATGCAATACAGCACTCAGTTGAGATGCATTTTGTATCATTTCTTTGAGCTTATCCGAACCCAACCCATCTAGAATGGTCGTGCGCTGTGACTCATTCAGCCAATGCAATACAGCACTCAGTTGAGATGCATTTTGTATCATTTCTTTCAGCTTATCCGAACCCAACGCAGTTAGAATGGTCGTGCGTTGTGACTCATTCAGCCGACGTAATCCATCAAGGAGCTTTTCCGGGCTGTCTATTCCTTGCGTTATTCTGCCTACCAGGTTACTCCATGAAAGATCAATCCCCCCAGAAATA
>JBIKMG010000007.1:0-43092 GCA_044359385.1 Coxiellaceae bacterium | reverse complement strand
TTAAACCAGCCGGAATATGTCTCCTGGGCGTCCGTGTTTATGAAGCAACCGTCATCATAGGTGCCGACGTAGATGGGGAGTTCCGCAGAGCCGATATTTTGATAATGATACTGAGTCTTATCTGTCTTTTCCTCAGTACGAGGAGTTAACTCGAGTACACCCACTGGAAAACGACGCTGATCTACTGACCTAGGCTTACTCTCACAGTCAACCCAGGCAGCTGAGTGAGGAGTTAAGAACTGCTGGATTGCAGACTGATCTTGTTCATTAAGAAAGTGTCTTGATCCTGTGACTAAGACCGTCAAGCCGTCGATATTTAGGCTGTGTTTTATATCGCTTCCGATACCAACCGTATGTTGTTCTCTACCGTTGTCAGTTATTGAAACACTCACTACAGTGGGCTTAATAACATAATTAGCAGACGATCGTCCATGAAGAGAAGTATCTACTCTTCCATATGTTTCTTTAAATAGCGTGCCGATATCATCGAGTTTTTGTTTCTCATCCGCTGGGATCTCGAGTTCATTTAGAAGATCCGCCCAGGCGGTGTTGTGATCGTTGTTTTCTCGAAACTGGGCATACTGTGGATAAGTATCATACGGTTTAAATAACCGAAGTATATCTGCCGGATATTGGTGTGCTGTTGTAGTCATCGAGTCTGCTCCTCGTCCGCCACCACCACCCACTACGTCCTTACTCATGATTTACCCCTGTATATGACAATGAGTACATCCTAACGAATGCTTAAAGGTTAGGCAAGTAGATACACTCCTATTTTTTGATGGGGTTCTAGAGTCGGGTTGTTGAAATAGAAATTAGCCGGTAAAGCTATGCTTTATTTCCTACAGTTAGTTTTAGCTAGGCTATTTGATATTTGAGTGGTGGTTATTCTAGCAGTGAATAAAGTTTTTTTTTCAGCAAGTTGATTTTTTTTTGCGCGCCTTCTGCTTGAGAGCTATTTTTAGTAAGTGACTGTTTTTAAAGCAAAAATAATAGTAGCTTAACTTCAGTTCAATCTGTAGAAAGGCCTGTGTTTACATGGTTTGGCGCGTCTTCTCACTGACTTATTCACAACGTTACCCACAGAAAATGTGCATAACTAGAAAAGGGAGTTTTCTGTTAGTTAATTCGGGTAAAGGTAACAACGAATGCTATTCCTTGTCCATTGGGAGCAGTATAAAGTTCGATTTGGGCATTATGAAGTTTGGCTATCTGTTTAACAATGCTAAGTCCCAAGCCAGACCCTATGGCCTCATTTCCCAGGCAGCGGTAGAAACGCTCAAACACGCGATCTCGTAATTCTTCAGGGATCCCAGGCCCATTATCAATGACTTGAAAAATGACGTTTTTTTCAGTTGTTTCAATGATCAATTGGACCATTTTTCCTTGGGGTGAGTATCGAACTGCGTTGTCTATTAGGTTGCGTGCTAGGATGGCAATGGCGGTTGGGTTGGCGTTAATCAGGGGTTTATAGGGACCCTTTGTTATGAGTTCAATTTCAATGTCTTTTTCTAGAGCGCTTGGAACAATTTGAGCCGCAACCTCGGCAACCTCTGTTTCTAAATTCATTTTACAGGGATCATTGATAGAGGCTTCTGGAACCATGCGGCTTAGCGTGAGTAGTTGCTGGACAACATGCGTGCTGCGTGTAACGCTGGTGACCATTTTATGGAGAGTTTGTTCGAGCTCTTGCGAATTTTTTGTCTTCAAAGCTACTTGCGCATGGGCTTTAATCGCGGCTAGCGGTGTTCTAAGTTCATGCGCAGCATCTGCTGTGAAGCGTTTTTCTCGGGTAAAGGCATCAAGTAGTCGCTCAAATAAATGGTTAAGAGCAGTCGTGAGGGGTTGAATTTCTTTTGGGACAGAACTGTTGTCAACTGGATGTAAGTAGCTGGGTGCTCGTTGTTCAATTTCCTCAGCGACCCGCTTAAGGGGGGTTAGCCCACGTCCAACAATAATCCAAATTAAAAGACCCAGGAAAGGATAGGCTAGAAGCATGATAAGGGTTGAGTCTTGCGTTAAACGATTTTCTAGGCGAGATTTAAAATCAAAATTTTCAGCAACCATTAGAGAGCCAGTTTCATGAAAAACGTTTGTTGTGTAAACTCGCCAGGTATCATTGTTTATTTTTCGAGATGAGAGGCCGGGTGTTCCATTGGAGAGAGGAGATTTCGGCGTATGAGCAGAGTGTAGTAATAAGCGCCCGTCGTTGTCCCAGTATTGAAAGGCGGTCGTTTCATTTTTTTCCTGCCTACTCGAGCTTTCATGGGATAAGTGGTTGATTATTTTTTGTTGGTTGGCAAATTGCTCATCGGTTGTGTAGCCGGACAAAAAGGCTTGAATGCGTAAGCTACTAGAAATTAAGGTTTGATCTAATTGAGATTGGATATCCTTACGCGAAAAAAAAAGGTTGCCGATAATGGCAAGCGAAGAAATTAAAAAAACGCTTAACAGCAAATTGATGAGCAGAAAGGTGCGAATAGATGGTTTCATCTCAACTCGAATTAATCTAGCAACTGTGGCTTATCAACCATGTAACCGACGCCCCGAATGGTGCGAATCAATTTTGTTCCTAGACGTTTACGCAGGTTGTGAACGTGCACCTCTAGCGCATTACTATCAATGTTCTCACCCCAGCCATACAATGTTTGGTTGAGTTGTTCACGTGAGATAACGCGTCCTGAATTCTCTAATAGTTTTTGTAGTAACGCAAACTCACGTCGAGAGACAGGGATTGTCTCATCTGATTTTTTGACTGTATGCGAAGCAGGATCCAAAGAGATGTCATTGTGGGTGACTAATACGGTGATGTGTTCACGATTACGGCGTTGCACTGCGCGAAGTCGCGCAGCAAGCTCTTCTAGTTCGAAGGGTTTAGTCATATAGTCGTCAGATCCTGCATCTAGACCGTTAACTCGGTCTGTCAGGGTGTCTCGCGCAGTTAGGATGATGACTGGTGTTGTGATCGATTTAGCCCTGATTTTTCGCAGCGCCTCCATACCGTCAAGTCCAGGAAGCCCTAAGTCCAATATAATGGCATCAAAGTTTTCCTGTAGATTACAAACAGCATCTACGACGGCAGTGCCGCTGCTTACGTGATCAACGGTATGACCATAGTGTTTAAGGCCCAGAAAAATCGCGTCAGCTAAGTTAGAATCATCTTCAGCTAGTAAAACTCTCATGGCTACTCTCTTTTGTTATTCAGTTGGTTTCATCCTGCCCTGAAGGGTGCCATCCCTTGCTTGTCCTATCTAACTGAGGCCTATCGCCCTTTGTGAGATAATGTACTGAGACACTATACGATAATTCTTAATCTTTTGCAAGTTTTCCTTAAGGTTTTGTCAGAAAATATCCAGGCACCCTTTGCCATAGAGGCTTAATTCTTATTGACAAAATACTAAAATGAAGAGGTAATAGGGCAGCCATAGTTCCCGGCGAAGAAGGTGGGCTCTTAAGGAAGTGTTTCGTTTGAAGACAAGGTAAGGTGCGAAAATTATGGAAAATGCGCAATGTATCCCAGTATCGGAATACATGAGCATTTGAATTGAGGTTTTCGTCTGATATTGGCTAAAAATGAGCGTTTTTATGTTCAGCGGGGATTCCGGCCAGAGCAGAGTCGAGGTAACTCGACTGTCTTTATACTAGCGTAGGACTGACGAGGTGCGTAAAGTGACAGGTAGTAATGGAAAAAGTGGCTCGAGTATAGAGTCATTAATAGCGCTAATTGAGAGTAGCGATTGGGCTAGAAATCAGCCGAATAAAGCGTTATTGAAAGTTTTTGCAGAGATTTATTTCTCTCGTGAATCAGCAGATAACATGGCTTACCACCGCAGCAATGAAGAGTGGGTAGCTATTTATACATCTCACTGCGATTTCTTTACAGCGCCCTATAAAGGTCGTTATGCCGTTCGTGTCGTTAATCTCGATAATATAGCTAGGAGAGGCACCTTTATTCAGGTTGTTTCGAAGGACATGCCTTTTTTAGTGGATTCGCTCAGCATGGCTGTTTCAAGAGCTCGCTATGGCGCTCAGTATTTACTAGCGACAGGTGGTTTTACTGTTCATCGCGATGATACCGGAATGGTGATATCTGTTGTGCCATATTCAGTTGAAACGGAGCTCAAAAGTAGCAACGCAGAAGCGATTGTCATGATTGAGATTGCCTACCAGCAATCAGAGATACGTAAAGCGGAGATTGAAAAAAAACTCAATGAGACCTTGCATGATGTTGATTTAGCGGTTAGTGATTGGGAACCGATGAAAGAGAAATTACGTAGCGTTATAGATAGACTTCAAAAAACGACATGCTCTCCTCAGTTGCAGCCACACAGGGATGAAGCGCTGGCTTTTTTAAAATGGATATTTAAAGACCACTTTATTTATTTTGCATGCAGAGAATATGAGGTAGTCGGTGAGGGCAGTGAAAAAGGCTTGAGGTTAGACCCCCGTAGTTGTCTGGGTGTTTTTCGGAATAAAAAAAATACGCAGTCGTTGAGGCAATATGACGATATGCCATCCAGAGTACGTGATAAGGCATTGAATTCCAGTTTAATTGTGACTTTTAGTAAAACAGCTAAGCTGTCCAAGATTCATCGAGATGATTACACAGGTTATATTGTCGTCAAATTGCTGGATGAGCAAGAAAAAATAGTCGGTGAAGTTCGTTTCTTGGGTTTGTTAACGTCTGCGGCTTATACTCAGCCAGCTACGGAGATTCCGATTTTACGAAGTAAAGCACAAGAGATTTTGAAGAAAGCGAGACTTCCACCGGGTGGTCATTTATGGAAGGAAATGGTCTATATCATTAATACGCTTCCTCGTGATGACTTTATTTATGCGCCAACGCATGTGTTAATTGATTGGTGTGCTCAAATTGCTCAAGTCGTTGATCATCATCGAACCTGCGTGTTTTTCTATCTCGATACCCATAAACGTAATTTGTCCTGTATGGTTTATTTGCCTCGGGAAAATATGTCAGCGAGTCTGGGGAAAAAAATACAAATTTATCTATTTCGCACCTTTAAGTCAGCAGATATCCGTAGTGATGCTCGTTTGTTTGGTGCAGCAACAGCTAGATTGCATTATCAAATTCGAGTGAATCCAGATGAAGTCGATGCATTATTTAACCCAGATAAATTGGAGTTGGGTATTATTGAAATAGCCAGCTCATGGGCGGATCGAATACAGGCGGAGTTGGTTAAACATTATGACAGTACGGAGGAGGCTCGACTATTGTCATTGTACCGAGATGCGTTCGCGACGAGCTATCAAGAAAGCTTTACAGCAGAGGATTGCATAGCAGATATTGCAGCTATCGAACGAATTATTAATGGGTCTGAATTATCTATTCGGGCTTGCACTACAAAAGACGGCGCTAAAAAAAGTCGTATCAAGTTATTTCGTTTGAATAACCCACTTCCGTTGTTCGAAATATTACCTATTTTGGAGAATATGGGCATTCGGGTTGAATCAGAGTTCCCACATAAAATTAAACGTGCAACCGGAGAAATAATTTGGTTGAGTGATTTTGAAGTGGTTATGGCGAATGATTTAAATCCAGAAATAAAATCAATTCAGCTATTTAAATCTGCTCTTTATCAAAGTTGGGCAGGTCTGGTGAGTAACGATTTATTAAATAAATTAGTGATAAAAGCAGACTTTTCTTGGCAACAAGTTCGCATACTAAGAGCCTATTCTGCATTTTTTAAACAAATAAAGTTTGAGATTAGTCAGACATATATCGCTGCCATTTTAGTTGAGCGCTATGAATTAGCTCGGCTTTTTATTGAACTTTTCTATGTGCGATTTGATCCAGAATTCATAGGTGATCGAAAAGTCGAGGAAAAAATAGTTGAAAACAAGATACTGGCAGTTATCGAGTCGATTCATTCTTTGGATGAAGACCGTGTTTGCCGACAGTATTTGTACAGCATCTTGGCAACGGACAGAACGAACTTTTTTATGCATTCGAGTGATACCTGTATCGCTTTGAAATTCAATTCATCGTTTGTGCCTGGAATGATTGAGCCCGCACCAGCGGTTGAGGCGTTTGTATATTCTGCCGCTTTCGAAGGGGTTCACTTGCGTACGAGTCGAGTTGCGCGTGGAGGCTTGCGATGGTCGTCTCGACAAGAAGATTACCGAACTGAGATTTTAGGGTTAGAGCGTGCACAACAAGTTAAAAATTCCGTTATTGTGCCCAGTGGTGCGAAGGGCGGTTTTATTTTAAAGAGAGATTTAAGCGGGTTTTCACGTGATGAGCTTCAGCAAGAAGGACGACGTTGCTATACCTTATTTATGAATGGTTTGTTGGATTTGGTAGATAACATTGAAAATGATGTTATCGTGTATAAGGACCGCGTTGTTCGACACGATGAAAGTGATACGTATTTAGTCGTTGCTGCTGATAAAGGGACCGCAACTTTTTCAGATCTGGCTAATTCGGTTGCCAGAGATCGGGGTTTTTGGCTAGGTGATGCGTTTGCCTCGGGTGGTTCAAATGGTTATGACCATAAAAAAATGGGCATTACAGCGAAGGGTGCTTGGATTTCAGTTGCTCAGCATTTTAAAGAGCTGGGAATTGATTTATCGACAGAAGAAATTTCTGTCATTGGTATTGGTGATATGAGTGGGGATGTATTTGGTAATGGCCTGTTGTTATCGAAAAATTTGAAACTTAACGGGGCGTTTAATCATATTCATATTTTTATAGATCCCAATCCAGATCCAGCCAGTAGTTTTGTTGAGAGACAGCGTTTATTTGACATGCCTGGATCAACTTGGATGGATTATAACAAAGACTTAATTTCCAAAGGTGGAGGGGTCTTTGATCGTGCTTCAAAATCCATAGAGCTCACTGCTGAGATGCAAGTTATGCTGGATACGAAAAAAACGAGTATGGTTCCGACAGAGTTGATGCAGCATATGTTAATGGCACCTGTAGATTTGCTGTGGAACGGTGGAATTGGAACTTATGTTAAAGCAGAAAAAGAATCCCATATGGATGTTGGGGATCCAGCAAATGACCGGTTGCGAGTGAATGGTTCCCAATTGAGATGCCGCGTTGTTGCCGAAGGTGGAAATTTAGGATTTACCCAGTTGGGTCGAGTAGAGTTTGAGCATGTCTCTGGCGGCCTTATTTGTACGGATTTTATTGATAACTCAGCTGGAGTTAACTGCTCAGATGTGGAAGTGATTATTAAGATGCTGCTCAATAAATGTCAGCTGAGTCAAGGGTTGACTGAAGATCAGAGAAATCTGTTACTGCAAGAGATGACGGATGAGGTTGCTTCGTTAGTGTTGGCGAATAATAAAAAACAGACTAGCGCGCTGCATTTTATTCATTATTATGCGAAAGAAAATGCGATGGCACATGCTGACTTAATTGAATACATGATGAAAAATTCGTGCTTTAATCCGGAGCTTGAGAAGTTGCCCGCTCCTGCTGAATTAAGAGAGCGTTTCAGTGAGTCAGTCGGATTAACGCTTCCAGAAATCTGTACGTTATTTTCCCATACCAAACTATTATTGCGAGAAGACCTTGGAAAGTATAACTTAACGGATGATCCAGATTTGCGCCCTTATTTGTTTGATAGCTTTCCCAAGCAGCTTTGTGAGAAGTACCGCTCTTCTATTGAAAAACATAATTTAGCAAATGAAATTATTTGCACAGCACTCATTAATAATGTCTCGTCTGACATGGGAATTACTTTTTTTTACGTGATAAAGCGAGAGTTAGCTGTCAGTATTTTAGATATTGTAAGAGCGTATGTGGCAGCAATTAGAATTTTTTCCTTGCGTCCCATGATTGATGCAATTGACGCACTGAGTCCGTCAGTGGATAAGTCTGTTCGTCATGCCATGCGCGCACAAGTGACTTGTTTGATTAGGAGATCTGTTCGCTGGTTGCTCCATTTTTGCGCTCCTGGTTTTATTATTGCTGAGGAAGTAGAGAGATTCTCTTCAGTTGCGAAAGCCTTGCCTGATATGATTCAAAAAATGCCCATTAATTCTGATATCATTTTTCAAAAAAACATTGCAACTAACTGGTCTCAAGCGGGCGTCGATTCGTTGTTTGCAAAAAAAATAGCTGGCTTAAATTGCGGTTTTCATACATTTAATGTCTGTGATGGAGCGCATCATTTCGGCATTGATATCAATCGATTTTGCCAAGCCTATTTTTTTGTGCATTCACATTTGGGATTAGATTTATTTCGAGATAAGATTGATGCTATCAGTGAGAATAATGTATGGGCGGAGTTGGTTAGTTATTCATTCAAGCAGGACCTGAACTTGATTCATCGTAATTTAGCGAGTCGAATTATTTCTATACCGATTGCAGCAGATGTTGAGGCAAAGTTTTCAGCTTGGTTAGAGTCAGTTGATACTCTTTTGGACCAATGGAGAAGTTTATATAACGACCTAAATAAAGCAGAATCCGTCGATTCCGCTATTGTCGTAATGGGCATCCGTATTTTACAGAAACTGGTTGATCATGATTCTTCTCATGTGTAATAAGTTATATTTTTGGAGCGTTATGTGTGTCAGATCTAGTAATGGATGAGTTTTGTAAACGTGTATCTCACCAAATAGATGTGCTGGATTCAAGTGTGCATTATTTGGACTGTGGCGATGGTTTACGTCCTATTTTATTGCTGCATGGTATGCCCTGTTCGTCTTCTCTATGGTGCAATATTTTACCTGAGCTTTCAAAAGTACGGCGTTGTATTGCGCCTGATTTAATGGGAATGGGGAAATCGGGGGCAGCGGGTATACCATACTCCATTATCGATCATATTCGCTATATAGAAGCGTTTATAAACAAGCTTAAGCTTCAGAATATCACCTTGGTGGTACATGGGTGGGGTTCTGTCATTGGTTTAGATATGGCTGCTCGAATGCCTGAGCGCTTTAGTGGCTTAATTATGTGTGAGTCGCACCTTCGTCCAATCACTCAATGGTCGGATTTAGCACTTCCTGTTCAGGAATTGCTGAGTCAGCTGGGTGATGAAGACCAGATGAGAGAACGGATTCTGGAGGATAATTTTTTAATCGAAGAGTGGCTACCCAGTTACAAGATGGAAAAGTTAACGCTCACTGAAATACGGGCATACAGAGAAAAATTTAAAGAGCCAGCTAGTCGAGAGGTTTTGTTGCAATATTTTCGTGATTTACCAATTGGGTTGGGTCATGATGAGGCCACGCGAATAATTACAAACTATTCCTCTTGGTTATGTGAGTCGAAGCTGCCTAAGTTGTTGATTTATGGGATACCAGGTTTCGTTACAACCATGGCTTCGGTCTCGTTTGCAAACGATAATTTCCCTAATTTAACCTTAGCAGAAATTCCAGACTCGTTGCATTTTATTCCAGAAACATCGCCTGAAGTTTTTATTTTAGCGGTTAAAGAGTGGATGGATGTCGGGTACTAAGCCGTTGTTAATGACAGATCTTGGGATTGGATTTCGTCCCTTCTATTATCGTGATTTATTGGCCTATTTAGGTCCGATTTCTTGTCTGGAAATGATGACGGATGATTATTTAGATGTGGGTGGCGCATCTCTTTCTCAGCTTCATGCATTGCACGAACGTTATCCTTTAGTCTTTCATGGTGTATCATTGTCTTTGGCGAGTGATGAACCTTTGAATGTGGATTATGTAAAGAAAGTCGGTAAGCTGGCTGATAAATTTTCTGCAGTGCATGTTTCTGAGCATTTATGTTGGACGAGTATTGAGGGTAGATATAGTTTCGATTTACTGCCTTTTCCTTGGAATGAGCGTAGCCTATCGCACTTAATTTTTCGAGTTAACCAGATTCAAGATATTTTACAGCGGCAATTGGTATTGGAAAATTTATCTCAATATATTGCTTTCAAAGAGTCGACAATGACTGAAAGTGAATTTTGGATTCAGTTGATTAATTGTACGGGTTGTGGCATGCTCCTCGACGTTAACAACGTCTATGTTAACGCTCAAAATTTTGGCTATATCCCGAATGATTTTTTGAATGCGATCCCTGCAGAATCGGTTAAGCAATATCATTTGGCAGGTCATCGGATGCAGAACTCACTTTGTGTGGATACACATGATACAGTAGTTGCACCATCCGTGCATGCATTGTACCGTGAGGCCTGGGCCCGCGCGCCTGCTCCTACGATTTTGGAGCGAGATGATGAACTGCCTGTTTTAGCTAAACTCGAAGAAGAGTTGGTTTTGATTAAGCAGAGTCAAGACCGACAGGAAGTAGTATGTCCTTGAAGTTATTACAAGTAGCAATGATGGACTTTATAGAAAATAAAAAAAATGATTCCGAAGATGATGCATTGTTTGCTTCGGTATCGGAAAATATAAATGAGCGTATGAATATATATCGCAATGGTTATCGAGTTCGACTAACGAGTTTATTGAGGCAGGCATATCCAGCTCTTTTGCGACTATTAGGTCTAGAGGCTTTTTCTGCATTATCTCAAGATTATCTTCGAGCGTACCCTCCGCGAACAGCATCTGTTTTTCATTACGGTCATCATCTTCCCGAATTTTTAGTTGCTCATTTGGGTCAGAATGATGCGGTTGTTGAATTAGCGGAATTAGAGTGGGTTGTCTATCGTTTGAGTCGAGCCGAAAAGGAGTCTTCTTTAACACTTTCCGGATGGAAAGAGATTATTCAGTTAGGTGAAGAAGAATCCTTTCGTTTTTTTTTAGTCAAGTCAGCCAGTTTACAAGCATACAGATTCAATAGTGTCGAAGCTTGGCAGGCGTTGATTGAAAAGAAGTCTGTACCAGAATCAGTCTCTAAGTTATCTCAGGTTTTGCTTTGGCGCAATGAGGGTAATGAGCTCATAATTGAGCAGCAGCCTGTGTTGCCAGGAAGGCTACTTAAAATGCTCTGTAACGGCCTAACGCTTAGCCAATGTTGTGAGGCATTGGCTTCATGCTATCAAAGTGAAGAAGGGGTTATTACAGATATTTCCTCACATCTATTAGCTTGGATTAACCGCGGTATTTTTCGAGCGCAGTTAGCTGAAGGGTAAATTTTTATCAAGTGAGTTTGCGGGAAATGCAACAATAAGCCCCTTTCAGCGTAGGAAAACAGCTTGTTTCTTTGTAGAGATAGCGGGTGATTTGATTAATTTTAGGCTGGATTAAATGAATAGGTGAGCTAACTAACTGTTTTCTGAATGGGCACCTCGCTACCAGATCCATGGAGCTTAAAAGGCTTATTATTTATTCCCCTTGTGCTTTGAGATTACTGTGCTAAATTTAAATCTCCTTCTTTTTCTGGTGTAAAAAGAAGCTCACATGGAAGTGGCTGTAGCGACTGGAAGGGGTCGATTTTTCGGCTCTGATTGATCAACTATGGGCTATTTATTTCTACTGGAAATAGTTATCGAAGGAAGCATTTATCAGGGAGGATAACCAAATGAAAAAGATTTTAGCTGGTTTTGTTGTTGTAGTTTTTGCTGGTTTATTATGTACAAGTGTTATTAGTGTTTTTAGCAATTCGACTGTTAATCAACACTATGCAGGCGCGTTTAATCAGTATCCATACTACACAACGTATTAGAATTGCATTGACTTTCGATGCAAGCCTGGGAACTCTGACTGTTGTTGGCCCGGTATCGTCAAGATACCGGGTTTTTTATTCCCTTCTTGCATCTTGAGGCTCAGTTAGCGAGAATAGCTCTGCTTTATAACACACAAGGATAGCCAATGGATCGATTCAATCTTCGACTTGTATTGCTTGCGTCAATCATCACCATGCCACTGGTGATTTCTGGCTGTTCTCCTAGGCATGTTTCAGGTAATGATCAAGTGGCTCCATACTTGTGTGAGAAAAATAGCTTCTTAAGAAAATACAATTGTTCATTATCGGCGATTGAGCGTGCAGCAAGCAAGGGTGATCCGGATGCACAATATGCACTGGGTTATATGTATTTTTATGGTGTTGGTACAATAAGAGACACTGAATCAGCTACCCTATGGATTGACAGAGCAGCAGCTCAAGGTCAGCCATTGGCTAAGCAAGCTCAATCGCTGATGAGCGAAACAAGCAATATGCATGTTCCAGGTTATCCACCGGGTTTGGATGAAAATCGGACACCGCGTCAGTCGCTTGGCGAGTTAAATACACGAGTTCCAGACAAGTCTTTAACTAAGGTGCTACCCGGCTATCAGAAGAAAGAGAAATCACCGCTACCTCTAGAAAAAGAGGATGATTTAGCGATTGATGCGCTACCTTCAGTAACGCGTTTGCCGGAAGGGCCTGCAACACCTAAGCCGGTTATACCTACTACTCAAGTAGTCCCGCCCTCAAAAACTGAGCCATCGAGACCGTTGGGCATAGGTAAACAGGCGTTTATTGAATCGGATCAAAAGGGATCTGATCAGTACTATACCTTGCAATTAATGGCAACCCCTCAATTCAAGCGAATAGTGACGTTCATAGATAACTATCACATAGATAGAGAGGCGAGCTATTTCGCAGCAAAACGCGGCGATGATACGTTATATATTTTACTCTATGGTAGATATGGTACTGAGTCTGAGGCACGTCAAGCAATTAAGCGTTTGCCTTTGCCGCTACAGGCTATGCACCCTTGGATTCGGGCAGGTGCAGCTATTCAAAGTGAGCGGTATTCCGGTAGGATTTTAGAGTAGAGGTGAGGGAAATTGGGTCCGTTACCTTAGGGTAGCTAAAACCGGCGTTTTTAGATTCGCTGAGAACTTCGGATTTTTCAGAAAAAAAGTAGAGAAATCTATCATCTGTATGACCGATTCGTTAGAATATACCAGATTTTAACTCCAGGGAATAAATATGTGTTTGAAATTAATTAAGCTAGCGGGGTTCAAGTCATTTGTTGACCCAACTGTCATAAAAATTAATCGTCAAGTTAATGCAATTGTTGGCCCTAATGGCTGCGGAAAATCAAATATTGTTGATGCTATTCGCTGGGTAATCGGTGAGATTTCTGCTAAAAAATTGCGTGGTCAAGCCATGAGTGATGTCATATTTTCTGGAACCAGTGGTAGAAAGCCAGTTGGCAAAGCGTCTGTGGAGTTAATTTTTGATAATAGTGAAGGTCGTTTTGGCGGCGAATATGCAAGTTTTGGTGAGTTTTCTATTCGTCGTGAAGTGACGCGCGATGGGAGCTCTGACTATTACATTAATAACACCCACTGTCGCCGTCGTGATGTCCTGGACTTATTTATGGGAACAGGTTTAGGCTCTAGAAGTTATTCAGTCATTGAGCAAGGAATGATTTCGCATCTCATTGAAGCAAAACCAGAAGATTTACGGGCACATATCGGTGAGGTGGCTGGTATCTCTAAATACAAAGAGCGCCGACGTGAAACAGAAACACGTATTGCTCATACGCGTGACAATTTAGATCGTTTAAATGATTTACGCGATGAAATCGATAAGCAATTGAGGCACTTGCAACGACAGGCTAATGCAGCTAAGAAATTCAAGGAATATCAAAAAGAAAGAGTAGAACTAAGTTCGCAAGTAAAAGCGATGTACTGGCGAGATATTGATCGTAAGTTGGAGATTCAAAATAAGCGTATAACCACAGCTAAAATAGATAGAGAAGCTGTTTATGAAGAGCTCCATTTTTTAGAGGCGGCCACGGAATCATTGCGTACACAGCAAACAGATTTAAATGATGAATTACAAAAAAAACAAAAGGCATTTTATAGTTTATCAACAGAAGTGAGTCAGTTAGAGCAACAGATACGTTCTGCTGAATCTTCATTTTCTCTTGCATCTGATGAACTAATGGATAACGAAAATGCTCAGGAAGAATATGAAGAATTGGTTGCTTCATATCAAACAAAAATAGTCAGTCTAGAAAGTGAGCTTCAGGAATTGTTGCCGCAACAAAGTCAAGTGGAAGAAGAAAAGGAATCAGCTAGTTTTCGTTTGATCCAGGCACAGGATGCCGTTACTGTTTGGCGCCAATCATCCGATCAGTTGCAAACGGAATTAATGCAGTTGCGTAGTCAGCAAGAGGTGTGTCAAACAAAAATACAACATTTTAGGGACCAAAAAATAGCGCAGATAAAGCGCCATGATTCCCTTAGTTTGCAGTTATGCTCTTTGCCTATTCGTGATGCGCAAGAATCGATTGTTCCGCTAGAAGATTCGGTTTATGAGGCAAGCAAGCTTCGAGATCAGAAATCAGTTGCACAACAATTGATGCGTGAAAGACAGCAGTCCTTACGTTCTGAGCTAGGCATATTGCGTGCGCAGCAGAAAGAAATACAAAAACAGCTCTCAGAAAAAGAACGTGATTTAGCAACACAGCAAGCTCGCCAAGAGGCTGCCCTTACCCGAGATGATGTTTCTTTGAATGTGTTTATGGATAGAAATAACTTAGCTAAGGAGCCGCGTCTCGCAGAAACGTTAAAAGTGGAGCCAAAGTGGCAGCGTGCTGCAGAAATTGTGTTGGAATCACAACTTAAAGCGATTTGTGTAGATCAGTTGTTAGATTATTCAGAAGCGATTGAATCTTTAAGGTCCGGTGAATTAATGTTGATAGATCGAGCAGCACTCACAGAAAATATTGAGCCTCGATTATCATATCCATCTTTGCTTCAACAGGTGGATTCAAAATGGTCGCTTGCTACCTGGTTACATGGTGTTTATTTAGCGAATTCCATTTCCGAAGCGTTGTCGATGCGTTCTTTATTGCGGATGGGTGAATCGGTTATAACACAAGACGGGCATTGGATTGGTTCTGACTGGTGGAAAATTAATATCCCACAAGAAGAAACGCATTCAATTCTAGGTCGTGAAAAGATCATGGCAAGTCTGCAATCTGAAGTTCAGACATTAATGGAACGAATAGATACGCAAGAGCAGCGTATAGTAATAACTGAAACTGAATTGCGCCAGTCTGAGGCACTTTTTGATGAAGTGCAACAAGCCTTACTGAGTGCGAATCAAAAATTATCAGAAGCGCAGCTTGCATTGAAGCAAAAAAACTCAGAGTTAGGTGTGTTGAGTCGTCAAAAAGAACAGGCAGAAAAGGAATTAGCCGAATTGGTGTTGACGCAACAAAGGATAGAAGATGAGTTGTTGAAAAACCAGTCTCAGTTAGAAGCAGCGATAGAGAAGCTACCTGAGTTGGAGTCTGAAAATAAAAAACAACTAGAACAGCGTGATGAGCTTAATCAGGTATTAGCTTCAGCACAGCAACTGGCAGCCCGTTCTGATCAAAAAGCGAGTGAGTTAACTATTCAGGTGTCAGCTTGTAAAAATCAATTACAGCTTTTGCACGATTCATATAATCGTGATGAGAAGCGATTGGTTTCATTAAAAGAGCGTAAGAGATCTTTAGCTGAAACAAGGGATATATTGTCTTTAGATATTCCAGATATGCGGTTATCCCTGAATGATAAGTTAATTCAAAAGCAAAAATCAGAGCAGTCACTTCGTGAATTCGAGGAAAAACGTCACTCACAGAATTGGCAGAGCACTGAGCAAGAAAACAAGAGAAAAGAGCTGCAAAAATCACTCGATGAAATGCAGCAGCTTCTAACTCAATTGCAAATGGAGAGAGAAGGACTGGGTGTTCGCCAAGCAACAGTTGTTGAGCAGCTAGAAGAAGCAGGTGTTAATTTACAGTATATTTTGCAAGGGTTGCCGGATGAGATTAATTTAGAAGATCAAGAGGCCAAGTTAGAAAAACTATCTAATAGTATCGCAAGCTTAGGCGCCATTAACTTAGCTGCGATAGAGGAATTTGATGAAACAAAAGAACGTCAAGAGTACTTAAATAAACAACATAATGATTTAACAGAGGCGCTTAGTATGTTGGAGAGTGCGATTGAAAAAATTGATCGCGAGAGTCGGCATCAGTTTAAGGAAACCTTTGAACAAATCAATGCTAATTTTCAGCGTATTTTTCCTGAGGTTTTTGGTGGTGGTTCTGCTTTGCTTGAGCTAACAGAGAGCGACTGGTTGAGTGCTGGTGTGGTTGTCAGGGCACAACCACCTGGCAAGCGCAATACAACGATTCATTTGCTCTCAGGTGGTGAGAAGGCGTTGACAGCTTTGGCGTTAGTTTTTTCAATGTTTAAATTAAATCCGGCCCCTTTTTGTATTCTGGATGAAGTGGATGCTCCTTTGGATGATTTGAATGTGGGTCGGTTTTCAGATTTGGTTCGCCGAATGGCCAAAGATACGCAATTTATTATGATTAGCCACAATAAGCTAGCCATTGCTATGTCTGATCAATTATTGGGTATAACCATGCAGGAACCGGGTGTCTCGCGTTTAGTGAGCGTCGATATGGCTGAGGCTCTGGAGATGGTTGAAGCTTAAGGAAATTTTGATACACTACCGCTATACTGAAGGTGTCCTGTTAGAAAACGCTCACTTTTGGAGCAAGGTGGGATAGAAAATTCTCGAAAAGCAAGCAATTTTCCTCGATTTATTCGAGAAGCTCGGGGGAAGGATATAGGGGGTGTGTATGGCTTTAATTTTAATGGTGTTACTAGCAGCTGTTTTTTTATTATGTATTGCTCGATGGTTTAAAAATAAAAAGTCAGTTGATCCCAAAAGCAATAAAAAAGATCCGTATTCGCTTTCTGAAAAAGGGGCTACACGTCACTCTCGCTCACGTCGGTTCGATTTAGATCCTTTACGAACAGGGGAATTAAGCTTGCAATTAAATGATCCAGTAGATGCCTTGACATCGACTAGTTCTTTATCCAAACCGATATCGATGGAAGTTGAGCCGCCTCCTTCTGACCTGATTGTTATTCATGCAATAGCAGAAAAAGGGAACCCTTATCAGGGTTATAATTTATTGCAAGCCTTATTAGCAAGTAACTTGCGTTTTGGTGATCAAAAAATATTTCATCGTTATAAAACAGGTGAAAATAACTCGAATTATCCACTTTATAGTGTCGCTACGTTGAATAAGCCGGGCACATTTGATTTAGCAAAAATGGGTGGCTTTAGTTGCGATGGCCTCGTCTTTTTTAGCCAATTAGAAGGACTCACTGATTCAGTTCGTGCATTTGAGCTCATGCTGGATGCTGCAGAAAAATTAGTTCAAACCTTAGGTGGTCATTTGGCAGATGAAGCTCGCGCAGTGCTAACAACAAACACGATTGCTAATATGCGAAAGCAGGCATCCTATTATGCTTGCTTAAATGCAGAATCTGTTATGGACGAATCAGCCTGTCAGTAGTACCTTTTTTTAAAAAACAAACGGATCTAAAGATCTGTTGCAGGTATTAAAAATTGGCAGGGGAGGGTATGGTATGGGTTTATTCTTACTATTGATGTTTATTATTGTTTTGCTGATTTTTCTTTGGGGTTCTGACTACCTGCCTGAATTTTTTCACAGTTTAGCTGTCTTTGGACTTCGTGTATTACCGGATGCCTGTATTCCTAATTGCGCACCAAAATCTGCAGTTCCTGTTGATTGCATGGGTCTTCATTTTCGCAATCGAGTAGGGCTTGCTGCTGGTTGGGATAAACAAGCACAATGTTTGTCGGGGTTACAGCGATTAGGCTTTGGTTTTGTTGAAATTGGTGGAGTGACACCTAAGCCTCAGCCAGGTAATTCAAAACCACGTGTGTTTCGCTTGTCAAAACACAGGGCGATTATCAATCGTTATGGTTTGAATAGTCATGGCGTCGAAGTGATTGTAAAACGTCTTGCCCAGTTTGAACGCAAGGGGATGCTAGTCGGCGCTAATCTGGCGCCCAATACCAGCACATTACCTGAAGAATGGTTGAGTGATTATAGGGTCAGTCTTCGAAAGTTATATCCCTGGGTGGATTATTTTACAATCAATGTATCTTGTCCCAACACAGGGCATATCGCTTCGCAGCAATCATTTGAATTGCTGGATGAGTTAATGGCTGGAATTCGTGATGAAGCAGATAGTTGTGCCTTCAACTTAAAGCAAGTTAAACGACCATTGCTCATTAAAATTAGTGCTGATTTGAGTGATCAAGCAATCGTCAAGTTGAAGGAAATGACTCTGTTTCATCGTTTTGAGGGTATTATTGCGGTCAATACGACTACTCGACGGAATCACGTAGAAGGGCATAAGAGAGCTTTTGAGCAAGGAGGGTTGTCGGGCCGACCACTCTATCACAAAATGCGCCATACAGTTCATTTGTTGTCAGAGAAAAAGCCATCATCCCTCACTTTGGTAGCAGTGGGTGGTATAGAAAATAAGCTGCAAGTGAATGAACTATTGGATGAAGGTGTTTCACTGATACAAATTTATACTCGATTTGCCTATCGTGGCCCCAAGTGTCTAGGTGACTTGCTATAATCCGTCAGTAATCTTTTGTATAAGATTTCTGAAGATGGGCATTTCTATGTTCATTAGGACTTACTGCATGCTCAGGGAGGGCGCCGTGAAAATTCGTTCTATTGGTTTAATTGTTTGTATTTTGTGCTATGTCGGCTCAAGCTTTTCAGCCGAAACACCCAATAAAGTGATCAAAGATAATCCGAATTCAAAGAAAGATCAAATTCGAGGGATTTATATTAATAGTGGTATGGCGATGAATACTAAAAATTTGCAATCACTCGCGAAAAAAGCACTAGCAGTCGGTATTAATACCTTTATTGTGGATTATGTTCCACGCTCAAAGCGGTATCAGACGAATGTAAAATGGATAGAAAGCCAAGGGATTCAATATATTCCACGTATTATTATGTATCCTGGCGGTGGTACTCACGAACAGCTGACATCGCAGTCTTACTTTAATCAGAAAATGGCAACGATTAATGCAGCCGTCGATCTGGGTGCAAAAGAAGTTCAGTTGGATTACATTCGTTATCACTCGAGAGGTGAGCCGTTAAAGCGCAATGCCGAAATAGTTGCTGGAGTTTTGGAAGAGATCAAACAGCGCTTGCATCACCGTGATGTTCGGCTGCAAATTGACATTTTTGGTATAGCCTCACATGGACCTTCGCACCGAATTGGTCAAGATGTTCGATTGATGGCAGCCCATGTTGATGCTATTTGCCCTATGGTTTATCCATCCCATTATGAGCCGTATAGAGAGCACTCAGAAAATCCGTACCGTACGATTTCAAACTCGTTGAATGCTTTGGTCGCTCAGCTGCAAGGTCATGGAGAACATGTCAGTATTTACCCTTACATAGAGGCGTATAATTATCGTTATCCGATGAATACAACACAGCGTATCGCTTATATCCGTGAGCAGCTACGTGCTGCACGTGAAAGTGCGACAAATGGTTGGATGGTATGGAGCGCAAAAAATGCATATGACAATCTGTTTGCTGCCTTAAGCTAGGGAAAATCGAGCTTCGTTCTATTCTCTGTAAAAAAGTCTTTAAGTTATAAAAAACGATGACAGAGGTCATCAATCTATACTGATCGTACTATTTGGAATTAAAAACAATGCTCTTCGTGCAACGAATTTGGAAGACTTTATAACATGCTTAGATAACCGAGTCATGCAAAATACGGATTCTGCTGAGGATTCCCGGCTAGGTCAATAAAAGCTTCTTAGAACTTTCTTTAATGGCTAGCCCTTGATTTTGTAGTATTCCTGTCTAAAAATTAGTCCAATCGAGTATAACCTTTCCGCACTGCCCTGATTTCATAATCGCAAATCCCTGTTCAAAATCCTGGGCTGTGAAGCGATGAGTAATTAGATGGTGGAGGGTTAAGCCGCTTTGCAGCATCGCGATCATTTTGTACCAAGTTTCAAACATCTCACGACCGTAGATACCTTTGAGTTGTAATCCTTTGAAAACGATGGTTTCCCAATTGATATCCAGATTTTTATTGCTGGGAAGACCTAGTAGTGCACATTTTCCACCGGTGTTCATGACATCAATCATCGTGTTGATGGCAGGGCCATGTCCGGACATCTCAAGACCTACATCGAAGCCCTCCGTCATACCTAGGTCATTCATTACTTGACGTACTTGATCTGTGCTGTTTTCGCCAGATACCTGAATAGCGCGTGTGGCACCAAATTGTTTTGCCAAATCTAGGCGATAAGGATTGATATCTGTAATAGCAATGTGTCGTGCCCCTGCATGGCGACAAATGGCAGTTGCCATGATACCAATAGGGCCTGCACCTAAAATTAAGACATCTTCACCGATTAAATCAAAGGATAAAGCAGTGTGGGCAGCATTACCGAATGGGTCAAAGATAGAAACAATATCATCAGGGATTTCATCGGGCACTTGGAAGGTATTAAATTCAGGAATAGAGAGATACTCTGCAAAGGCACCGGGTCGATTAACACCAATTCCTACTGTATTTCGGCATAAATGAAACCGCCCAGCGCGGCAATTGCGGCAAAAGCGACAAATAATATGGCCTTCACCAGAAACACGATCACCTATTTTAAATTGTGTGACCTTAGCACCAAGCTCAATCACGTGTCCGACAAATTCATGTCCGACATGCATAGGGGTTGGAATGGTGCGAGCAGCCCAGTCATCCCAGTTGTAAATATGAAGATCTGTGCCACAAATCGCTGTTTTTTTAATTTGTATTAAAACATCGGTTTCGCCGATTATGGGCTTATCAACTTTTTTCAGAACCAAACCCGGTTTGGGTTCTTCCTTACATAGGGCCCACATTTTATTTGTCATTCTGCATTCTCCATGTTGTCGCGTACCTGAGTAAAGGCTTTGATTGCTTGATCGATTTGCTCATCCGTGTGTGCAGCAGAGAGTTGTGTACGAATACGTGCCGTTCCTTTGGGGACAACCGGATACGTAAATGCGGTGACATAAATCCCTTTTTTCATCAATTCACTAGCCATTTGCACCGCTTTTTTTTCTTCGTAAAGCATCACGGGAACAATCGCATGATGTCCAGGTATTAGGTCAAAACCGGCTTTTTCCATACCATCACGAAAACGAGTTTTATTTTTCTCTAGGATTTCACGGAGCCGATTAGCCCCTCTAACTATTTCTAATGATTTGATGGATCCAGCTACAATCATGGGAGCGACTGAATTTGAAAACAAGTAGGGCCGAGCACGTTGCTTCAGTAACGCAGTTACCGACTTTTTAGCGGCAACATAGCCACCTGATGCACCACCTAGTGCCTTACCCAGTGTTCCAGTTAGGATGTCTATACGCCCTTCAACGCCACAAAACTCCGGGGTACCACGTCCATTTTTGCCAACAAAGCCGGTCGCATGAGAATCATCCACTGCAACTAAGGCATCGTATTTCTTCGCTAAATCACATATTCCTGAGAGATTCGCGATAATGCCATCCATAGAAAAAACACCATCAGTCACAATTAGCACAAAGCGTGCACCATCAAACTTTGCTTTTTTGATTTCATCTTCAAGAGCATTCATATTATTATTAGCATAACGGTAACGTTTGGCTTTGGATAAGCGAACACCATCGATAATGCTCGCATGGTTTAACTGATCACTGATGATTGCATCTTGATCGCTCAACAAGCTCTCAAACAAGCCGGTATTGGCATCAAAGCAGGAGGGAAATAAAATACAATCTTCCATGTTTAGGAAAGTAGCGATATCGCTTTCTAGTTGACGATGAATAGTTTGGGTTCCACAAATAAAGCGCACAGAGGACAGTCCATAGCCATAACGATCGATCCCAGCTTTCGCCGCCTCTTTAATTTCTGCATGGTTGGATAGACCCAGATAATTATTAGCACAGAAGTTAATAGCGTTTGTGCCATCAGCTAAACGGATCCGAGTATCTTGTGGGGAATTGATTAAGTGTTCGTTTTTGGTCATCCCACTGTTTTCAATATCGGTTAGCGCACACGTTACGTGATCATAGAAATTGGCTGTCATTGGGCGTTCCTGGTAAAATTTTTTCCTATTTTCCCCGTTCGAATGAGAAAAGGCAAGTTAGATAGAATAAATAAGGGTATAACTTGATCATATTATGCCTTATCGTCACGGGAGTGGCTGTTATAGCCTTTGGGTTTCTCAGATCCTTCACCAAAGAAGTATTTTTCCATTTCTTGTTCTAAAAACAAGCGAGCATCGGGGTCGAGAGGGTTCAGGCGATTTTCATTAATTAGCATCGTTTGATGTAGAAGCCATGCTTTCCAAGCTTCTAAACAAATTTCTGCCTGGATCCGTTTGCCCAAGGGGCCTGGATAAGGTGAGCGTTCCAGAGACTCTCCTTGTTGTTCTAGTTTCCGACAAAAAATTTTAGTGCTCATGATTGATTCCTTGTTTTAAGATGGTTTTGACTGGTTTAGGGACACCATAATGATCGATAGCGTCAATGCTAACCCACTGTAATGAAGAAGGGTCTTTCGTCTCAATCAGGGTAGCATCAATAATTAAATGACGGTGACTTAGCTCCTGAGTAAAGCGAGGTAGTTCAGTTTGATTTAGGCAGGTGACGTTATGTTGTTTCAACCAGTCCGGTAATTGATCCGCTGTTTTGCAATCGGGGAAACACCAGAGTCCACCCCAAACTCCAGCAGAGGGTCGCTTGATTAGGGCGATTTTATTTTTGTGTTTCAAGACAATCAGGTGTAGGTGCTGACTTTGTCGTTTGGTCGTGGCTGTCTTATCTGGGAAAGAGGTCGGTGTCCCGAGCTTAAAAGCAAAGCACTTTTTATTGAGTGGGCAACGATTGCAGGCAGGTTTTGTTCGAGTGCAGCAAGTTGCGCCTAAATCCATAATCGCTTGGTTGTATTCGCTGCAATTTTTTTCGGGAGTATTCTGGTGTGCAATTTCCCAAAGCTTATTCTTAAGGCTTGTTTTATTCGGGTCTCCAGATATTGCGTAGAAGCGAGTTAAGACCCGCTTGACATTGCCATCCAGTATCGTTGCTGATTTTTGATACGCAAAGGATAGAATAGCGGCTGCAGTGGATTGACCAATGCCAGGTAATTTTTCGAGGATTTCTCGTTGACGGGGAAAAATACCCTTGTGCTGACTGACGATCGCTTCTGCGGTTTTATGCAGGTTTCTTGCACGGGCGTAATAACCGAGCCCAGCCCAGTGTTGCAATACGTCATCTATGGGGGCACTGGCTAATGCAGAAACAGAAGGGAAGCGAGACATAAAATTTTCATAGTAGGGTATAACCGTTTTGACTTGAGTTTGTTGTAACATGATTTCGGATACCCAAACTCGGTAACCGGTTTTGCGTTTTTGCCAAGGTAGGTCGTGTCTTCCATGGATGCGATACCAGCGTAGAAGAGGGGTGCTAATGTCTGTCATGGTGTGGATCGTTATTCTCGGTGAATTCACGCTATCCTAGCGTCCTTTGAGCACAGTTTCTAGAGTAAAAGTTTGAGTCTGTATAGGAAGGTTCTTTTTAGGGGCAGTGAAAAATAAATTGTTGAAGTATACCCCGTATTAATGATGGGGTTTCTCCCATAAAAAATTCATAATAAATAAGAAGAGGATTACCCTTTAGATAAGGCAATCACCGCTTGGCGGATGCCACCGCTTTCTTCCCTGGCCCCCACCTTTATTTTGGATACCTGCCTTGCTTTAGCGCAGAACAGCCAAGTTTTTTCGCGCCTCATATGGCCCGATGGTCTAGTTATAGTAGGTTACAATTTTGCAGTATTGCATTCCATCGTGATAGTTATTGTAACAAGTCTTGATGCGGTAGGGTGTGTTATAAAAATTATTGTAAACTACCCTACGTGGTTGGCTTGCACGGATAATGGCTGCTGTTGTTAAGCTGACTGCAGCTAAACCAAAGACAACTTGAGGCCCCCAAAAGGGATGATGCCCGTATCGACCGGAGCCCGAGTGATGCCAGTAGTACCCTTCGCCACCGTGGAAATGTTTGCCACCGTTGGCAAAGCTACTTGTGCTCATTAACAGTGTGCTAGCTGCTATGACGTAGGCTATTGTTGTTGTTAATCGGTTCATTTGTTCTCCCCATTGAAATATCCCATGAATACTCGATCGATGATTGCAGCTAAATGTGAGTAGACTGCGACATCGGATGAAAGTAGTGTAACAATTCTGTCACTCTGCGGCAGTAGCTCTCATTTGGAGTTAACTTTTTATCGCAGATTGGCCCAAACTTATGCTCATCGGAAATGGGCTATGTCTGAGGCGCAATTTATCGGGATTTCGTGTAAAATAACGGCCATGTGTGTAACATATTGTTTTTAGGTGGTTTGATGAAATTAGTTAGTTTATGGACACGTCTTCCTGGGTGGGGCAGAATACTGGTAGCCTTATTATTGGGCGTCATTGTTGGTTTGGTAGGTCGTAGTCATGTGACCTGGTTAGCACCCATTGGGCAGATTTTCATTAATGCGATTCATTTGTTGATTGCACCTGTCATATTTAGTGCCATCGTCTGCGCGATTTTATCGGTTCATAATGCGAATAAGATGGGGCGAATGACTTTGCGTGCCCTTATTTGGTATCTTGGTTGTATGTTATTGGCCTCTATTATCGGCCTATTGTTCGCAAAACTGATTCACCCAGGTACGGGTGTTCATCTATCACTGAGCTCATCGTATCCAATTACCTCGCATCAAACACAGCCTCGAGATTTAAGTGGATTTCTCTCAGGTTTGGTGACGAGCAATCCACTGCGTTCTTTTTTGGAAGACAATGTACTTCAAATCGTTATTTTTGCAATTTTATTAGGGGTAGCCATTAATATGGCAGGAGAAAAAGGAAAAGTTGTTGCCAACTTCTTCTTTTCTTTCTCTCAGGTGGCCTTTAAATTGGCTGAACTGATTATGAAATTTGCGCCTTATGGCGTTTTTGCTTTAATTGCTTGGACGTTTGCGACCTTTGGCTTTTTAGCATTGATGCCCTTGGTGAAATTTATTTTTACGGTTTATTTAGGCTGTGCTGTGATGATTTCAGTCGTCTATGGTGGTTTTTTGTGGTTTCGACTTCGACTTTCGTTGGCAGTATTTATGCGCGCCATTGCCTCGGCTTTTTTGTTTGCCTTTACGACTTCCTCTAGTGCGGCAACATTGCCACTATCAATGAAGTGTTGTGAGGAAAATTTGAATATAAAAGAAGAGTTTTCTCGTTTCTTGCTCCCATTGGGTGCTAGTTTTAATTTAAATGGCCTATCAATTTATTTGACGGTAGCAGTGATTTTTGCGGCAAATTTATATGGCATTCATTTATCGTTAATGGATCAGGTATTGATAGTGCTTACGACAGTGGTCTCCGCAATGGGTGCAGCTGCTGTTCCAGGTTCAGCATTGATCGTGATGGCTGCCATAATGAGTGCGATACATATTCCATTAGGTGCAATTGCGCTGATTGCAGGTGTTGATCGATTAAATGACATGGCACAAACAGCGACGAATGTGACAGGCGATATATTTGTGACCAAGATGGTTTCAGAGAGCGAAAGTAGGTAAAAAAAGCGGAGTCAAGCTCCGCTTTTTGAATGATGTCTGCTAGACTTTAGTTGCTGTTTCCAGTGGAGCAGCTATTTTTAGCGCAGCATTTGCTGATGCTGAGTAGTTGATAGAGTGCAGCCAATCCAACTACCGCGTAAATGACACGACTTAAAACACTCGTGTAACCAAATAGCGTGCCGACAAGATTGAAGTTAAAGAAGCCGATTAGGCCCCAGTTAACTCCGCCAATAAATACTAAAACAAAAGCAATCCAGTCAACTGCATTCCATTTCTTCATGTTAAGCTCCTTGTTGTTGTCCCGTATAACCAATTGTTAGACGGTTGGGTGACAGTATAACAATGAAAACAGGGTGCTGCCAATATCGCATTTATGCAATGATAGTGCGGAAAATCCACTTAAGTCGCTTTGCCTTGGGTGCTCTCTAGTCTATTCGTCCAACTTGCTTATCTTCAGGACGCACCGCTGCCTTAACAGCGGTAGAAACAGCCTTCATGACTTGAGTATTAAAAACACTGGGGATTATGTATTCGCAAGATAGTTCATGATCAGGGATAACATGAGCAATCGCATAGGCAGCTGCCACTAACATAGGGTTAGTAATAGAGCGTGCATGAGCGTCCAAGGCGCCACGAAATATTCCAGGAAAAGCCAACAGATTGTTTATTTGATTGGGGTAGTCACTTCGACCTGTTGCAATAATAGCGACATGGTCACGAGCATCCTCGGGCATAATTTCAGGTATTGGATTAGCCATTGCAAAAACGATAGGGTCTTTGGCCATCGTTTTTAAGTGCTTAACAGTGAGTAATTTCGGTGCGGATACTCCAATAAAAACATCTGCCCCCTTCATAGCATCCGTAAGGGATCCACTTTCATTATTCGGGTTACTCGTTTTTGCAAATTTTTCTTTTGATGGGCCTAGGTCAGTACGTTCTTTGCAAATAATGCCTTGACGATCGACACCAATAATATTTTTAATACCCATTGCTAGTAGCATATCTTTGCAAGCGGTACCTGCTGCGCCCACACCCGAGATAACAACTTTAATATTTTCAGGTTGTTTTTGAGTTATTTTTAACGAGTTAATCATCGCTGCAATAACGACGACGGCTGTGCCGTGTTGATCGTCATGGAAAACAGGGATATCTAACTCTTGTTTTAGTCGAGTTTCGATTTCAAAACAGTTGGGGGCTGCGATATCTTCGAGATTGATTCCACCAAAGGTGGGAGCTAATGCTTTGACGATTGAAATTATTTCTTCGGGATCCTGTGTGGCTAGGCAAATAGGAAATGCATCGACGCCACCAAATTGTTTGAACAGCATCGCTTTGCCTTCCATAACAGGCATTGCTGCCTCAGGACCGATATTGCCAAGCCCTAAAACAGCAGAACCATCGCTAATAACAGCAACGGTGTTCTTACGAATTGTTAGGTTAAATGAGCTCATTTTGTTTTCGTGGATATGAGTACAAACTTTTGCAACGCCAGGTGTGTAGACCATGGATAAATCATCTCGGTGTGTAACCGGATACTTGCTGTTCACCTCTATTTTTCCACCCAGGTGCATTAAAAAAACACGGTCAGAAATAAATCGGACGGAGACACCGGCTATTGTGTTGAGTTTCCCGATGATTTTATCGATATGCGCTTCATCATTCGCGTTGACGCTAATATCACGAATCACTTCGTCACCATTGACGCGGATTAAATCAATTGCGCCTATTTGAGCACCTGTCTTACTGATGGCTAGAGTGATGCGCCCTAGATTTTCGCTATCATTGTTAATGACTGTACGAATAACAACAGGATGATTTAGGCTGACCATTTTGTGACCTCGTTCGTTTAGGACGACAATCATATCACAGCCATAGGGGGGTTAGACAAGTCTAAGTAAATGATTTTAAAATAGCTTACTATGCCGGCTTGATATAAAGTAACGTTATTGCCGGTGGTAATAAAAGGAGTTTGTTTTGCATACAAAAAAAATGAGTCGACGCATGCTTTGGGCTTGTTTATCCGTTGTCGTATTGATGCCACTATCGACCGATATTTTTATCTCGGGCTTCCCTGAAATGAGTGAGTTTTTTTCAACGAAGCATATTGGGCTAGTGATTAGTTTTTATTTAGCGGGATTAGCGATTTCTCAGCCTTTTTATGGTCCTTTATTCGATCGATTGGGTCGAAAACCCGTTTTACTGATGGGCATTGTTATTTATCTTTTGGGTACCTTGATTACGTTGATAACAGATCAGTATACCCTCTTTTTAATGGCGCGTTTTATTCAAGCTATGGGTGCGTGCTCGCTGATCACAGGTGTTTTTTCTATTATTCATGATGAAACACATGATGAACCACATCAATTAAGTGCTGCAATGGGTGTTTTAATGGCAATGATTGGTAGCTCTCCGGCCATTTCTCCTTTGCTAGGTTCTAGCCTTATAGCTATCTCCAATTGGCGAGTAACGTTTTATTTTTTATTTATAGTAGGCTGTTTGTATTTTATATCCATTTTATTTTTCTTTTCTGAAACACAGGCGAATAAAAATTTATCTGCGCTTGAATATAAGCATATTTGGAATAATTACAAACGTGTTTTTTCTAACAAAAGATTTCTTTTGTTTAGTTTAACTAGTGGATTATCGTATGGAATCATGTTTTCATATTTAACGGTTTCTTCGTTATTTATCATGATAACCTTTGGCTTTTCTGTTATGACAGTTGGCTTTATTTCTCTATTTTTGGGTTGCATACTCTTCGTCTGTTCTATTTGTGTGCCGCGCTTAGTTAAGCGAATTGGATTAGCTCAGTCTGCGCTCATGGGGACTCTATTGTTAGCGGCTGGATCTTTTCTGGAATTAGTCGCTGGTTACATAATAGGGTCGAGTATTTATACCTTTATTATCCCGATATTAATCGTTGTGATGGGTGTTGGTTTTGTACGCCCAGTTGCTTCAACTGGAGCGATGTTGGGTGTTGAAAAAGATGTTTCTGGTAGCGCATCGGCTGGTTTTAGCTTTGTTTCTTTTCTGGGTGGCTCTATATGCTCCGCAGTAGTGATACATTTTTCGAAATCAGTCCCTATCTTTGGTGGTTTTATTTTAGGGTTGAGTCTGCTTGCGATTCTTGTTGCCTGGTGGAATAGCAAGCAGACATCGGCTTGATTACGGAATCACTCCTGGGTGATTTTTTTCAGGTTGAGCCTTTGATTGAAATAAAATCGATAATTCAAGATCCGTTAATCGCTGAGTTAACCGATGTTCTTTTAGTATCGTTACTTCACTTGTTCGATATGCGGCGTGATCTGTGCAAGCGTTTACGAGTAAAAATAAACGAGCGGCTGCCCCTAGCGCTCGAATGCGTGTTTGTTCAGCAGGCTTATCAGAGCGGAATAAAGAGGCAATGGCATTTAATAACGATACGGTTGGTTTGATACCGAATAGGGCTTCATTCAAAGGCAGTTTTACTTGAGTTAAGCGAGTAAAAATCAAATGAATTTGTCCATCCGGTGTGAGTAGTCCGTCTTGCGTTTTTAAAGTAGCTGAATCTGTGTTTAGAGAATGAGGTTCTTCTTTTGATCCACCGCCACCGGTGGATTGCCCTTCGTTTTGGGGAGGTAGAGCAACTGCTGTAGGCAATAAGGCATCAGACGGGTACTTATCTAAATCTAGCATCTGAGCGGTAGCAATTAAAGCAGGATTTGTTATCGTGTTTCCCTGAAAAGCATCTTTTAGTAATCTTTGAATTTCAACCGTTGATTCTACTTCGTGTGGAAAAGCACCATCTAAATTTTTTACTTTTGGATTTATACCCAAGAGGATAAGTCGATAATAGAATATAGGATTTTTATTTTTAGCTAATAAAGGGTGAAACGATAGACACTCATTTCGAGTTTTTTCAGAGTTCATTGCCTCCAATAAAGCAATGATTTTTTCTTCGGTTTCAGAGTTTGCCAAGTCTTCAGAAGTGAATAGTTTTTGGATCAAAGGAGTCATAAATTGTTCTGAGGACTTGATAATTTTTAGCCGTTGAAAGAATTTAAATACGGATGGATCCGTCGTCGTTTGAAGAATAGTTTGGTATGAGTCAGCCAGTATCGAGGGGCGTATTTTTAAAATTCCAGATAACATAACAAGCTGTTCAAGCTCTTTTGTATTCTGCCTCGTCACGGTTCCTGTATGATTGGATAACTGTTTAATCGTGGACTTTAGTATATTTAATCGATCGTCTTCTGTTTTAAGGTAAGAAACTAAAGAAATAATAAGGTAGAAAAATTCTTGGGGTGAAGAAAGAGAGAGCCTTAGGAGGGTATGGATGACTAGAGGGATCTGTCGTCTGCGGCTTTCAACAAGAAGTTCGATTAATCGGTGTTGTTTTATCCTATTAGGAATTTTGCTTTGAGCTATCGAAATCACTTGACCGTTTAATTTCGGTTCTTCCCAGTATCCAAGAGACTGTTTAATATCAGGGATGTTTGTTAATGAAAGTATATCTAATACTAGACTTTCAATCGGATCGCTGATTGTGGAAGGTAATTTATTCTGTACATATAAAAGATTAGAAAATCTAGAGATAAAATGTCGAAACTCTGCTGTATTCATTTTTCCGTTTTCATGATCTGTTCTAACGGAAATTAATAATTTGCTGAGCTCTTTCGTATCTGTGTATTCAGATTTTTCAGATAATACAGAGATCCATTCTAATAAGTTTAATAGCTTTTGTAGTGATTGAATGGACTGTCCGTTTAGTCGGCTTTGTATGATCTCCAATTTTTTCAGAAGCTCTTTTTTTTGCTCGACATCGGTAGTGGGGAGAAAAATCAGGGCACGGAAGATAGAATCGATTGTTGTTTCAAGATTAGTTGGGTAGGGGGATGTCAAAAACAAGACAAGAAATTCTAGTTTTTTGAGATCTTCTTGTATGGAAGCGAAGTCGATGGGATTACGATTAGTCTTTGCAATAGTAGAGTCAACTACCGTTTTTATCTTTGAATTGAGGAAATTTTTTTCTGGTATAAGCCAATCGTTGCCATCAGTATTAGAAGAACAAATTTTCAAATTAGCAGTCCTCAAGCGCATTATACATGGAATGATTTCTTCCACGCTATAGTCTTCAGTCTCACACGTTATGTTTGTCAAACTGGATTCAATGAATTGGTTAACGATGGTGGTTACGTGATCGAATAATTTATCTTGCGCATATTGAATGGCATCCTTCTTCTTGGGCTTGGGATAGTCATCGCGTATAGCGCTGTAATAGTCCGATTGGAGGATCTCAAAAGCATCATCTATATTTTCGCGAGATCCGAATTTTAAGACAGCCTCTTGTACTAATTTCCTAAGTTCGTCAACATTGATTTTTGGCATTTTTATCTCCGAAGTTGTTTTGCGAAAAGCTGATTTAAAAAATCTTTCAAGTTTACTATGAGGATTTAACCCTCATTTTTCCAATGAGTTTTCGCTATAGAGATCATAGAAGGAGGCTATGGTTATTCAAACAGACCGGATCGAATCATGCCTTAATGACCCCTTAAGAATATTTGATCATGCGCTGCGGTATCATTTATTAAGCGGTTATTGTATAAATGCATTCAATCAGAGGGAGCTTTACTTGGTTATTAAATTTCTGTAACGAGGAAGAAAATAGATTCGCTAAACAATAAGAGGTCATGATGTTAAAGTGGATTCATCGCTTGGGCGCTCCAGAACGATCATACCAATTGTGTGAGTCGTTTGGCCCTGCTTGTTGGGTGATTTTTATCGCTTGTTTTACGGTAGCTGTCATATGGGGCTTATTTATCGCACCGCCTGATTATCAGCAAGGGAATGCTTTCCGTATTATGTATCTTCATGTTCCAGCAGCCATCTTGTCGATGGGTATTTATGCCTTCATGACTCTTGCGGTGATAGGTTATTTTATATGGCAAATTCCAGTAGCAGATTGGATCGCAAAAATTGCTGCAAACTTGGGAGCATGGATGACCCTAATCACATTGGTCACCGGTTCACTTTGGGGAAAGCCAACTTGGGGAACTTTTTGGATTTGGGATGCGCGTTTAACCAGCGAGTTGATTCTCTTGTTCATTTATTTAGGAATTATTGCCATACGACAAAGCATTGAAGAGCCGCGTATGGCGGGTAAGGCAGCAGGAATAGTTACTTGTGTTGGCTGTATTAATTTACCCATTATTCATTATTCAGTAAAGTGGTGGAACACCCTACATCAGGGTGCGAGTTTATTGCAATTTGGACGCCCTAAGATTGCGCCAGTTATGTTAAAGCCATTGTTATTGATGATTGTGGCTTACGTCGCTTTTTTTGGTTATTGCTTATGTACGCGTTTAGCAGCGAGAATTTTAACGGAAAAACGCGAGACAAAATGGGTCAAAGAGCAATTGATAGCGGAGAATGCTCATGAACTGGCATGATGTGATGTCTTTTTACGGTTACGCTGTTTGGTATTCATATGGCTTTGTTATTTTGCTACTTAGTAGCATAATGTTTTGTGCTAGCCGTGTATTGAATAGAATTAAAAAGCAATTGAGGCAGCAGCGTCATGAACCGTAATCAGAAACGACGTGCTTGGCTCATTTCTGGGATTATCGTAGCGGCTATTGGCGTGATTTTTTTGGCTTTAATTGCGTTGCGTAATAATATCGATCTTTATTATACGCCCAGTGAATTGAATGCTGTAGAGACTACACCGAGACAAACTATCCGAGTGGGTGGGTGGGTTGCGAAGCATTCTGTTCATTATGAAAAACACCAGCAGATCGAGTTTGTATTGACTGATCATAAGGGAGACGTCTTGGTTCGTTATATAGGCTTGTTGCCTTCTTTATTTCGTGAAGAGCAGGGTATTGTAGTTGTGGGCCATCGTCTTGTATCTGGTGAGGTCAAAGCCGACCAGGTCCTGGCTAAGCACGATGAGAATTATCACCCACCTAAATTAGTAGAAGATCAAATACGGAAACAAGCATGATTGGAGAGTGGGGACTATTCGCATTAATATTAAGTCTGTGTTTTGCATTCCTGCAAAGTACCCTGACTTGGTTTTCGGTGGCCAAAAAGCAAGATGCAGGGATGTTGCTTGCTCGCTATACGTCAGTTGGACAGTTCGTTTTTACAGGTATTGCCTTTGTGTTATTGGGTACTGCTTTTTTAAACAATGATTGGTCGCTGCGTTATGTAGCAACCAATGCCAATGCAACGATGCCTTGGATTTATCGATTATGTGCTGTTTGGGGTGCACATGAAGGCTCTATGCTTTTATGGGTATTTATGTTGACAGGTTGGATGACTGCCGTTGCACTCGCCGGCAAGCGCTTACCTTTATCGATTCAAGCACGAGTGTTGGCTGTTCTTGCCTTCATTGCTATGGGTTTTGATTTATTTATTTTAACAACCTCTAATCCATTTAGTCGTTTATTTCCAAATATTCCATCACAAGGGATAGGCTTGAATCCACTCCTCCAGGATCCCGGTTTAGTGAGTCACCCACCGATGTTATATATGGGGTATGTTGGTTTTTCTGTCGCTTTTGCATTCGCTATCGTCGGATTAATAACCAAACGCCTGGATTCACAATGGGCGCGTTGGGTTCGACCTTGGACTTTATTGGCTTGGTCGAGTCTAACTGTTGGGATTGTACTGGGCAGTTGGTGGGCATATCGTGAGCTAGGTTGGGGCGGATGGTGGTTTTGGGATCCTGTCGAAAATGCCTCTTTTATGCCGTGGTTGGCAGGAACGGCATTAATACACTCACTTAAAGTCACTGAACGAGAAGGACTCTGCAAAGCTTGGACCGTTTTATTGGCGGTATTGGCTTTCACACTGAGTTTGCTAGGTACCTTTTTGGTCCGATCAGGTATTTTGATTTCTGTCCATGCATTTGCAGTTGATCCAGAAAGGGGGGCCTACATTCTCCTGTTTTTGATGATCGTGATTGGTTTGTCGTTGCTGCTTTATGCCGTACGTTCACGTCATTTAGTTCAGTCGGGTAAAATTACCCCCTTGTCACGTGAAGGATTGTTGTTGGTTAATAATTTGTTGTTATTTACGGCTTTATTGACAGTGTTGCTGGGGACACTTTACCCTTTGTTTATTGACGCATTAAGTTTGGATAAGATTTCTGTTGGCGCACCGTATTTTAATGCCATTTTTGTGCCATTGATGTGTCCCTTGATGATTGTGATGGGTTTTGCACCATTTTTGCAATGGGAAGGTAATCGTCTGTCTGGTTTTCGAAAAAGTCTGTGGCTTGTATTGTTTTTAGTCGCTGTGTGTAGTGCTTTGATTTTGTTTTTAGCAACGGGAGAGTTATTACTTACTCAGTGGTTTTGGTTGAGCGTGATCACATGGTTATTCGTTTGTAGTATATGGGGCCTTTTTTTCCCGTACCTGAAGCACATGAAATGGTTGGTGATGTGGAAAAAGTTACCGATGGTTGTTGCACACCTCGGTTTAGCTGTTTGTGCAGCTGGTATTTTGTCGACAGTGACTTATTCACGTAGCAGTATTTTGAGCATGAAAGTGGGTGAGCAAGCGAGTTTGCCCCCGTATTCGATACGCTTAGATTCTATCTCGGATTTTTTTGGACCAAACTACCAAGCCAAACAAGCGGATATTCGTGTTTTCAAAAAAGCAAAAGAAATAGGGCGCTTGCATCCTCAACAGCGAAATTATACGGAATCCGGGATGGAGATTGCTAAAACAGATCAAATGAGTGATTACTTTAAAGATATTTATGTCGCCTTAGGTGCTAAGCAGCCAGATGGGCAATGGGGTGTGCGTTGGTATATTAAACCGTTTATCGATGGGATATGGATCGGTGGCTTGATGATGGCGTTGGGTTCTTTGCTCGCTATTGTTAATAAGAGGAGAGCGCGACAATGAGGATTGGCTTTCGGCATTGGATACCTTTGGGTTTGTTTGCTGTGGTGGCATTGGTGTTGTGGAAAGGTTTGAAACACGATCCGCATGCGTTACCGTCAAAAATGATGCATCAGGTATTTCCGGATAGAGCGATTCAAAAAAAATGGGTAGGTCGGGTGGTTGTTTTAAACGTTTTTTCTTCTTGGTGTTTGAGTTGTCAAATTGAGAATCCGCAGTTGATAGATATGTCACAACATTCAAAAGCACTGTGGGTCGGCTTGAATTATATGGATACACGAAAGTCAGCAGAAAATTTTTTAAAAAGCAATGGATCCCCCTATCAACAAGTGATAGACGACCCCGATGGAAAATTAGCGATTGATTTGGGTGTGTATGGTGTTCCAGAGACGTTTGTCATTGATCGAAAAGGTATGATCTCTTATCGTCATGCAGGTCCTTTGACTGAGATTATTTGGAAAAAAGAATTACAACCCTTATTGCAACAATTGGAAAAAGCATGAGATTTTTATTGCTGATGGTTTTGATTTTCCCGATTTTTTCTTCAGCTCAAGAACGTTATCCCTTTGAAAATAAGCAATTGTCTGAGCGATTTGAAAATCTAACGCATCGTTTTCGTTGCCTGGTTTGTCAAAATGAAGATTTGGCAGCATCTGGTGCCAGTTTGGCTATAAAACTGAAAGATGATTTATATGAACAACTAAGTGCTGGGCAAAGTGATGAGCAAATTCAATCGTATTTGGTTAACCGATACGGAGACTTTGTGTTGTTTAAACCCCCGGTCGTTAAACGAACTTGGGTTTTGTGGTATGCTCCGTGGTTTTTTTTGTTTTTGGGGGTGCTTGTGATTGCTTGGCGAATACAGCAAAAGGGGAGTCATGAATAAGCTGCTTGTCTTTTTCGGAGGTTGTCTTTTTTTGTTGGTTCTTGCGATTATATTTTTGTGGTTTCCATTTAAAAAAAGACCGAGTTTTAACTTGTTTTTCTCTCTGTTACTCCTGCCTGTTGCTGCTTGCTTTTTTTATTGGCACTGGGGATCGGCAGGCGCTTTAATGGCTTACTGGCAAAAGAAAAAAAATCATGAACTAGCACTTTCGTACTTGCAAAAACAAAAAAGCCCTGAATGGGTGGTTGAGAATTTTAAGATTATGCTGGATAAACAACCTAATCAGCCTAAAGGTTGGTTTTTGCTCGGAAATATTTATGTCAAGCAAAATAAATGGCAGGCGGCGTACAATGCTTATTTTAAAGCCCATCGCTACGATTCGAAAAACAGCGATTATTTGTTAGCTCTTTGTCAAATTGACATGGCGTTACATACGGTGTTGAGTGATCGCTACTACAAGGAACTAAAGAAGGCTGTGTTTGAAAACCCTAAAAATACATCGCTGCGTTATATGTTTGCGTTTGCGGAATATGCTCGAAAAAATTACCCAGCTGCACGTAAGGAGTGGGAAATTGTGTTGACTCAACTTCCGCCGAATAGTGCAGATGCTAAGCAGGTGCTAGCATTGATTGCTAAAACAATGCCTAGCGAATTGATAAGAACTCACTGAGTGGTTTTCTGTGGCATGCAAGCGTATTGCGATTCAATTTTTTTTACAAGACAGCCTAAAGAACCACGTGTTTATTGACGAAAGATGGCCAGCCTATGAGTGTTCACACAACCGACCTATCCAATAAAAAATGCCCTCCATTTCGTAAAACATTAAAAGCATCTTGTCTAGATACTCAGCTTGGCTCTATGGTTGCCATTGCCGATGAGGCTGGTCTTTATCGTTTAGAATTTTTGGATAAGCGCGATTTCAAGTGTGAGATTGAAAGAATTCAGCTGAGTACAATGGCCTTGATTACTCTCGGTATTACGGGTCCAATTTCATCGATTATATGCGAACTAAAATCATATTTCGATGGAACAGGAACACAATTTAAAACACCCGTTCATTTTTTGGGGACTCACTTCCAACGACTTGCTTGGGATGAGCTTAGGCGTACTCCTTACGGAGAGACACGAAGTTATCGAGCTCAAGCAGAAGCGATTGGGAAAAATAAAGCTTATCGAGCAGTTGCAAATGCCAATGGAGCTAACCAGCTAGCTATCGTTGTTCCTTGTCATCGAATCATTTGCAGCGATGGGAGCTTGGGTGGGTATCGCGCTGGAGTTATGCGTAAACAATGGCTGATTAACCATGAGAAAAAGCGAATGACACACGTATCCGGACATGAAGACAAACTAAAAAATAGAAATTAGGAGTGCAAATAAATGAGTCTATTGATTCAAGTTAAAGAGGTTTTAAAAAATTCAATAACTGTCTCATCCGAAAAAGCAGCTGTTTTTTTTAAAACAGGTATGGGGGAGTATGCGGCAGGGGATCAGTTTATAGGAGTAACTGTTCCTAATTTGCGAAAAATAGCGAAAAAATTTATTCGGTTGACATTGTGTGATCTGCAAGCCTTGCTGGAGTCAAGGATCAATGAAGAGCGATTGCTGGCGCTGATCATTTTAATTCATCAGTATGAAAATGCATCCTTTCAGGATCAAGAAATTATTTATCAATTTTACCTAAGAAATCTAAAGTATGTGAATAACTGGAATCTTGTCGATGCGTCTGCACATGTAATAATAGGAGCTCACTTGTGGGATAAAGATAGAAGTTTTCTGCTTGAGCTCGCAAGATCAGAAATCTTGTGGGAACGTAGAGTATCTATCGTATCTACCGCGTATTTTATTCGCAAAAATGACTTAGTATGGACATTCAAGATTGCTTCAATTCTGAGTCGTGATACGGAGGATCTTATGCATAAAGCGGTGGGATGGATGCTTCGTGAAGCCGGGAAACGGAATCAAGGGCAGCTGGTTCTGTTTTTAGATCAACATAGGGATCAAATGCCACGAACGATGATTCGATATGCTATTGAGAAGTTTCCAGAAAACATGCGAAAAAGTTATTTAATTCGCGGAAAAATTAAATGAAGGTTACTCCCTACTTTTTTGTTCAAGCTAAATTCTAAAAATGTGGGTCAAATAATTATTCAGAGGTGAAATAAATGTACCCATCGTTTTTTTGTTTAGTTGTCTAAACAGAACAATTGCACAAAATGACTGAAATATATTTTTAAATGCGTGCCTAAATCGATTCGTATTCAAGAATCCACTCAATTAGTGCATGCTTTAGAGGATAGGTTGAACGCAGTTACTGCATGAAAGGTGTCTCTGTTCTCCTTGAATAAATCTGATATAATTCAATAGTAGAAATTCCCAGTGAGCATCTAATGATTCATTTTTGCGTGCTCTAGGACAAAAGACGCATTGAAAGTACTCATCTATTCGTAGAGATTGAGTACTCTTTGCGATGTTTGATCCGAACTTGAGCTGGGAGTTATTGATAAAATGTTTTTTAGGAAAATTATTGTGTATCAATTGGGCGTTATTGGTGGAACAGGCTGGATGGGTACAGCTATGTTGAGATCGTCTTTCGATAAATCGGTGTTCACCCCAAGTCAGGTGGCTCTCTCGAATAGGGATGGAGCTCTATTAGCGGGTTTTCCTCACGTGGCTGTTTTTTTAGATTCACAGGTCATGACTGACCAATCTGATTGTATTGTTCTCTCTGTTAGGCCTCAACACTTTTCGAATTTAAAGTTAAATATCTCCCCGGATAAGCTCGTCATTTCCATTATGGCGGGAGTTTCTACCGAGAAAATTAGAGAAGCTACAGGTGCTAATTCTATTATTCGGGCTATGCCTAATGCAGCAGCAGAAGTTGGAAAATCGTATACTCCCTATTTTGCCAGCGATAGGGTATCAACAAGACAGCGTGTATTTGCCGAGAGTTTTTTTAAAAGCTTTGGTTGTTGTGACCGGGTTGCAAAAGAAGATGATCTTAATTATTTTGTAGCATTAACCGGTTCCGGTCATGGCTCGATGGCTTTTTTTGCTCAAGCCTTGGTAGACGGAGCGATAGCACACGGAATTGATGATTTTTTAGCAGAAAGAGCGGTTCGTCAGTTGATGAGAGGCGTGGGGCAGCTAATCGCAGAAGAGACTAATTCCCCAGCAATGACGGTTGAGCGGGTAACGACGTATGATGGTACAACGTGCCGTTTAGTCGAAACCCTAAAAAAAGAGGGTGTGGATAGCAGTATTGCAAAGGCACTCAATGCATCTTACCTTCGGGCAAAATCAGATATGACAAAATAACGAGGAAAAAATGTTGTTTACAAATAAAATGGAGAGCTGTGCACCATCATCCGAAATTGCAAAATCTTATTTTGCGAATGAGGTTGATCTGCTTAATTCTTTACTAACGGAAATTTCGAATAGTCTTAATACACAACAAAATATTGCAAATACAGCAACCAATATGGTTGTTCAGTTGCGTGAATTTGATTCATCGCAAAGTGGGATTATTAATTTCTTGCGTTATTACAACTTATCGACTCAGGAAGGGATTATTTTAATGTCCTTGGCAGAGTCTCTTTTGCGTATCCCAGATGAGGATACAAAATCCCTGCTATTAAAAGAAAAACTGACCAGTGCTAACTGGCAGCAACACATCAATGAGTCGGGCTCTGCTTTGGTTGATGTGGCAACACGTGCATTAGTGATGACTAAAGGCATGTTAAAAGATTCGGGAGCTTCTCTTTTTTCTCGTGTTTGGAGTGGCATGGTTAAACGTTTGGGTGAGCCGGTGATAAAAAAAGCGGTCAAACAAGCCATTCAAATGCTCAGTTATTATTTTGTATTAGGAAACACGATTGAAGAATCCATTAAGAAAGCGCAACCGCAGTGTAAAGCTGGGGTAGGCTTTTCCTATGATATGTTGGGTGAGGCTGCCAAAACTCAGGCAGATGCTGATGTTTATTTTGAAAAATATCAGCATGCTATTTCAGTCATTGCAGAAGATATAAAAAATTCGACCGATAAAAATGGAGCTCAAGGAATTTCAGTTAAGCTATCCGCCTTACATCCACGTTACACGATTACACAGCAAGATCGGTGTGTGCCGGAGTTGGCGGCTCGACTGAAAGTTTTAGCCTTGCAGGCTCAAGCAGCCAATATGAGTTTAACAGTAGATGCTGAGGAAGCAGACAGGCTGTATATGTCACTAGAGATCATTCGTAGAGTATTAGCTGATGATCAAATATCGAAAAAATGGACTGGCTTAGGTTTGGCAGTTCAAGCCTATTCGAAACGAGCGCTACCGGTATTGCATTGGATTGTTTCACAAGCAAAAGCATATGGAAAACAGCTTGAGGTGCGTTTGGTAAAAGGGGCTTATTGGGATACGGAAATTAAACTATCGCAAATGCGAGGAGAAAAAGATTATCCACTTTTTACTCGGAAAGAAAACACCGATGTTTCCTATTTGGCTTGTGCTGAGTATATGTTAAAAGAATCTGAAAATATTCAACCGATATTTGCAACACATAACGCCTATACGATTGCTTATATTTTACAGCGCTATAAAGAATTGGGTGTTAAGAAGCCAGCATTTCAGGTTTTGCAGGGAATGGGCGCCGGTGTCATTCATGTTCTATCCAAAGAACAAGGTGGTGAAGAATTTTCTCGGATGATTTATGCACCTGTAGGGCATCATGCTGAGTTGCTTCCCTATTTAGTCCGACGAATTCTTGAAAATGGAGTTAACTCATCTTTTGTTAATCAGTTGTCCGATAAGTCTATTCCGGTTGATCAATTGATTCAGTCGCCGATTAAACGCGTTAAGCAAAATCTGTCACAAAATAGCGCTTGTACCTTATCCAAGCCAGATGAAATTTTCTTGCCGGATAGAAAAAATTCAGCGGGTATATGCTTAGCTAATTCAGATGAGTTAAATCAGGTGAACGCAGGGTTGCAAGAATGGGTAGGAAAGCAATGGGTGGCTGGATATCAGGGCTCTCTTGAGGAAGGAGAAAACCCTCGAATAACACATGTGGTCGCGCCATTTGATCCTAGTTTGGTACTAGGAAAGCTGCTTTGGACACGCCCAGAAACCTCAGCAGCTGCGTTGGTGGTTGCTGAACAAGCACATAAAGACTGGCGTTCGAAGTCTATTGATGAACGAGCGCTTTGTTTAGAGAAATTAGCTACGCTATTGCGCGAGAATCGCAGTGAATTGCTTTACTTACTGATTCATGAAGCTGGAAAAGTGCTCGTTGATGCGGTTAGCGAAATCCGTGAAGCAGAAGATTTTTGCCGTTATTATGCGGTTATGGCTAGGAAAGATTTAGCACCGCAATGGATGGCAGGTTACACGGGAGAGAAAAATGAGTTGCGATTAGTTGGTAGAGGTGTGATGCTTTGTGTGAGTCCTTGGAACTTTCCAGCAGCTATTTTTCTCGGTCAAGTGGTTGCCTCTTTAGTAGCAGGTAACACGGTATTGGCGAAGCCTGCAACCCATACGTCGATTATTGCATCTCGCTTGACGCAGTTAATTTACGAAGCCGGCGTGCCTAAAACGTGTATGCATTTGTTGTGCGATTCGGGCTCTAAAATTGGAAATTTATGTGTTCCAGATGAGCGCGTGGCAGGCGTGGTATTTACGGGATCAACGGCTGTTGCAAAAGGTATTCAACGTCAGTTAGCAGCACGTGATGGTGCGATTGTGCCTTTAATTGCTGAAACGGGTGGCTTAAATTCAATGATTGCAGATACCTCTGCGTTGTCTGAGCAGTTGGTAACGGATGTGATTGAGTCAGCATTTGGTTCATCCGGACAACGTTGCTCAGCGTTGCGTTTACTGATGCTTCCCGAGGAAACTGCAACGGCTGTTTTAGAGATGCTGCGTGGGGCTTTGCAGGAGTGGGTGGTCGGTGATCCACGTGAATTGAAGACAGACAGTGGCCCAGTAATTGATCAATCATCAGCAGATTCCATTCATGAATACATAAAAGACTTGGATGCTCGTGCCAAATTGATAGCGCGCGCACCTGAAACAGAAGCATCGAAAAAGGGGTCATTTGTTATTCCCTGTTGCTATGAGATTGCGTCTGTTTCGGATCTGAAAGAGGAAATATTTGGTCCTGTGTTGCATGTCGTTCGTTATAAAACAGCTGAATTGCCTCAAGTGATCGAAGAAATTAATGCCTTAGGTTACGGCTTAACCTTTGGTGTGCATAGCCGAGTTGGTTTGCGTGTCCAGGCAATTTGTGAGTCGATAGAGGTGGGTAATATTTATATCAACCGAAATATGATTGGTGCTGTTGTCGGAGTGAATCCATTTGGAGGTAGCCGTTTATCGGGCACTGGACCCAAAGCGGGTGGGCCGAATTATCTTCCACGTTTGTGTGATGAGGTAACGATAACAAATAATGTCACGGCGCTCGGTGGGAATATCGAGCTTATTCAGTCGTTGATGGAGTAGTAGCGTAAGTCTTTTTAGAAAGTAACTTTACGCCAAGACTGCGTAACTAAATTTTCGCTTATCCTGTGTCGGGTTTTTTTGCTGCAAGCTTGATAGTCTCGATGGTTTTCTTATAATTCCACGGCAGCCAAGCAATGGGATTAGATTTTAGGTGCTGCTGATAGTATTGCAAACCCTTCAGAAAATCATAGACATTCTCACCGGCGTTATAAGCGGTGGCAATTAATGAGATAAGGACGTTGGCGACACCTGCGCCGTTGACGGTTTTATAAAAATAAGCTTTCTTTTGTCGACGAATGACAATTTTCAGCAATTACTTGAGAATTATCTTGTTGATGAATAAATTTGAGATTCTTCTACACTTTCTGCAGGATGCGGGTTTTGTTCAAGCGTAAATGATAGATTCTTAAAAAATGTCTCGACATACGCTGGTACGCTAGATTTTCCAGCAAAGTTTTGATTAAAATCTTCTACAATAGCATGCACTCTACTGTCAAGGCCAAATGCATTCAATGAAAGCCCATTATCTGTTAATATTCTTGCCATACTAAATAGGGGATAAGGGTGATCAGGAAAAGATTTACGAAGAGCTGAAGCATATCGTAGTGCCTCATTAGGTTTTCCTTTTAAAACTAGATCATCTATAGCAATCATTGCCTCTCTTGCTGGGTCAATATTCTTAGAGATATCCGTGATGCATCTGGTATTACTTGCTACCGAGAAAAATCTAGCATTTGAAGCCATGATTGTACGTCGTAATGTTGATAAAAAAATGATGATAACTCCGGTATTTATTAATAGATTGATCCTAGCATGGGGCTATTAGTTAAAGCAACCAATACATTTACAAAAAATCCCTACCTATGGTTGGGGTTTCTTATCCTCGCTTGTACCCATAATCTCATCATATCCAATAAATTCAGTAGGTAATTGGGCATTAATACTATTTATGAAATGCTCATAAGTTTCGTCTCCAACAAGCATTGGTATGACAGCTTCAGCAACAGCTTGTGGAACCAAATTTTGACGTTCAAATTCTAAAGAATAAGGCTGTCCTGTAATGAATTGCACTACTGCAATGGTACAGGCCATAGTCGCTATAACCTGTAAATCTTCCTCTGTAAGATTAACATTCTTAAAATACGGGTGCGTACGTGTGAGATTAATTAGATCATGTACATTTTGACGTACCACATCATCCTCAATTTGGCGTATGTCATTTAAATTGAAATAAGCAGCACAAAGATTATATATTTTTTGTTCTCGAATGAGGGCGGCATTATGTTTTAATTGATCTGTTGGTATTTGGTTTAACTGCATTGGAATCAGGGTCATGGTAACGTAAGTTTCAGCATGACGATCTAAATATTGTGCGGCTCTTGCAATTTCTTCATGTGTAGGTTCAGATAGATTTGAGACTGAAATGATATAAAATAAGGCCTCTTGATTTACAGAAATAAATGTGAGGCCTCAAATGCAGATAAAATCACTG
>JBIKMG010000050.1:0-13736 GCA_044359385.1 Coxiellaceae bacterium | reverse complement strand
TAGGCTATAGCCGTGTTGTTGCAGCTTACAATTATTCCGGACAAGAAATTTCGCTCATGCTTAGAAACACAGTAGAAAGCGGGTTTAAACGCGGTGCAGTTGAACTCAGTTACACTTTTCCCTTGTACGGAAAATTAAAAGGTATGGTCACTGTTTTTTCCGGGTATGGACAAAGTCTCATCGAATACGACCATTATACCAATGCATATGGTATCGGTGTTGCTTTGAGTGACTGGATGTAAATCGCAGAACACTCGTTCTTTTCCTGTCTTTTCGTTAAATCTTGATTCTGTCATTGTCTCGCTTCTGAGCGCGTTCCTTCAGAGCTTCGCGCTTGTCATGAGACTTTTTACCACGTGCCAGGGCAACCTGAAGCTTCACTCGATTTTTGCTCCAATGCAAATTCACTGGGACCGCTGTTAAACCTTTCTGACTAATGGCCTTGTTAAGCTTATTCAATTCGCGCCGAGATAATAGTAGTTTGCGACTGCGGGTCGGATTCGTCTTGAATTGCTGATCTGTGGTACTCAACACCGAAAAGTGAGCTCCGATTAACCACGCCTCTTCTTTTTTTATCGCCACATAACTGTCTCGCAACTGACCACGTCCAGCACGCAAGCTTTTTACTTCCCAACCCTCTAAGACCATACCAGCCTCAAACTGCTCAATCAACTCAAAATCATGGCGCGACTTGCGGTTATCGGAAATTATGTGCAGCGGGGTATTTTTTGAGTTCTTAGGCATGATAGTGCATAGTCTATCAGTTATCCGCTCTAGGCACTATCCTTTCATCGACCCAAGCAGGAGAGATAATTCTATGCCACTGATTAAACGAGCAAAAAATGTACCATACAACCATCAAGAGATGTATGCGCTTGTTAATGATGTTTCCCGCTACCAGGAGTTCGTCCCCTGGTGTTCTAGCAGTGAAATAATTCGAGAAGATTCTGACTTACTTGAAGCTAAGCTTACTTTTTCAAAAGGCGGGCTTGAACGATCTTTTACTACGCTCAATCGGTTGCAACCGAAAAAAATGATTGAAATTCGGCTGGTAGATGGCCCGTTTGAGTATCTAGAAGGCTTTTGGCGCTTTGAGCCAAGACAAAACGGCAGTCTCATTATTCTGGACCTAAATTTTGAATTCAATCATAAAATGACACAGTTAGTTTTTGGTGGTTTCTTTAATCAAATTGCTAGTATGCTGGTCGATACTTTTTGTGAACGAGCAGATCATCTGCACGAGGTCCGATAAATGTACATAACCGTTGCGTATGCCACCACTAAAAAGCAGGTAGAACTGCTCGTCGTGTTAAATGAAGGGGCAACTGTTGAAATGGCCATTCAAGCTTCAAGCGTGTTTGACCTATTTCCTGAGATAGATCCAAAAAATTTGCAGGTTGGTATTTTTAGTCGAAAAGTGAAGCTTACCGACAGTCTACGGGAACATGATCGAATAGAAATCTATCGGCCACTTCTGATTGATCCCAAAGAGGCAAGACGGTTACGTGCTGCTAAAAACCTTCGATCTACGAAGCTTTAGGACCCTTAGTTATAACCTGAAAAGAGCTTATACGTGAATCCACGAACGTCACCTCTAGTTTTTTATAGCGATTTTTGCCACTTGTCGGTTGAAGTGTATAAATATAAATAATCCTATTCGATTGGAAAGGTGTCGTTAGAACAGGCGAGCCCAGTATCGCAACTAGCTCCTGCTGACTCATTCCTTTGTGGATTTTCTTAATTAGCGCGGAGGTAATAATATTGCCTTGCTGAATAGGCATATGGTAAATACTACAGGCGGTTAAAGAAAAAACAAGTACAGGCATTATGAACAGGGAAAGAGGCATTTTAAATCGCATAGTTTAGCTCCTTGGTAGCGGTCTCATGTTAGCGGCAACCTATTAAAAGTCAAGTTGTCAAGAGCATGCGAACATCACTCTAAGCCAACGCAAAAATGCCTACCTCATTCATCCGGCCTTACTGTAAGTTGTGTTAAACTCAATACTGAATAGAGAATAGGTGTCTTATGGCCATTGATGCAGATAAACAATTAAAAGCGGCGGGGTTACGTGTAACCGAACCACGTAAGAAAATTTTAGATATTTTAGCAACACACAAACCTCATCATTTAGCCGCTGAAACGATTTATGAACTCTTGAAAAACCAAGGAACTGATATCGGACTCGCTACCGTCTACCGCGTATTATCCCAACTCGAAGAAGTAAACCTCGTTAATCGGCATCGCTTTGGCGATGACTTTTCCATTTATGAACTGACAGGCGATGATCACCATGATCACTTTGTTTGTACCCAATGTGGTTCGATGCAAGAGTTTTGTAGTCGCCAGGTTGAATCTACGATTAAAAATGCCGCTGAGTCCTTTGGCTTTCTCGAGGAAATGCATCAACTCACCATCTACGGTTTGTGCCCTGACTGTCAGTAGTTATCCACCAAACTAGATGCATGCGCCAATGCGACCTCAGTGAGTTCATCTCCACTTGTCATGCGAGCCAACTCCTCAATTCGATCTTTTTTATTGAGTCGCTGAATAGTTGAGGTCACTACAGCGTCATTGAGTGCTTTGTCAATTCGAAAATGATGATGCCCGAGTGCTGCAACTTGTGGTAAATGTGTAATACAGAAAATCTGTGCTTGATCACTTAATCCCTGAATGAGTTGACCAACCAGTTTGGCTGTTTGCCCTCCCATTCCCACATCAATTTCATCAAAAATAAATACAGGCATCCGGGTTGATTGTGCTGTTGCCAGCATGAGCGTTAATGTAATACGTGATAATTCACCACCTGAGGCAATATCACCGAGTGCCTGTGGTGGCTTATTGGGTTGCGTACTCAGCTTAAACTGTAAGATTTCAGCACCTAATTTATGGGGTTGCTGCATCCGTGGATAAAGTGCAATTAAAAATTCAGAACCCGGCATATTAAGAACTTGAATGTCTGATGTGATCTGCTTAGATAGCCTATCTGCAGCTCCCTTACGTGATTCTGTTAGTTTTTTTGCCGCCATCTCATATTGACTCAAACACGCTTTTTGCTGTTTTTTTAATCCATCCACGTATTCATCAAGATGGATCAGTGTATGTCGCTTTTTTTCCAATGCACATAATTGTTGTGGGAGCTCTTTTTGAGAAATTCGATGCTTACGTGCGACTTTATCGAGCTTATCCAAGCGATCATTTAATGTTATTAGCTTTTCTTCATTACATTCAATTGACGCAGAAAAACTAGCTATTTCATCACAGGCTTCCTGACAATGAATCACCGAATTTTTTAACATGTCTATGGCATTTTGCAATAATTTATTTTTAACTGGAAGTTCTTGCAGTCGCTCAACACTGGCTTCTAGCAATTGTTGCGCATTATTCCCCTCTTGATCCCGACAATCCATCAGCGCTCGCTCTACAGATGCCTGAATAGTCTGTGCTTGTGCGAGCAAATCATGTTGTTCACTCAACGTTTGCCATTCATTTTCAACAGGAGAAAGCTCTCTAAGCTCCGTGAGCTGATATTCAATTAAGGCTAGTTCATGACTGTGGTCTTTCTTATTTTCTAGGGCTTCCGTGATTTGAGCTTCTAAATTTTGCCATTGCATAGCCTGTTGCTCAACTGCCTCTAACAGCTGCGCATGATCAGCAAAGTGATCTAAGCACTCGCTTTGCCAGCTAGGTTTTAGTAACTGCTGTTGTTGATGCTGACTATGAATATGAATCAAATGCTCTGCGAGTTCTTTGGTCGAAGACAGTGAACACGGACGTCCATTAATCGTACTTTTACTTCGCCCATCCGCATAAATGACTCGACGAATAATACAATCGCATCCCTGTGCAAGGGCTTCACTCTCTAACCACTTAAAGGCTAAGCTGCTTTCATTCACCTGAAAAGATAATGTAATTTCTGCAGGAACTTTTTCATCTCGAACTAAATTTTTTTTAGCACGTGCACCTAACGCCAATGCCAATGCATTTAAAATAATGGATTTACCTGCGCCAGTTTCACCCGTTAAAACCGTCATTCCCGGAGAAAATTCTAAGGATAGAGTCGGAATAATCGTGAAATTTCGAATATCAATCTGGCTTAGCATGAATCATCTCCCGCAAAATTAGTCCGTACTTCGACGTGGACTTCGTTCCCAATTTAACTTTTCACGCAACGTATGATAGTAGTTGTAACTGCTGGGATGAAGCAATTGAAGCTTCTTTTTATGCTGCGTGATGAAAATTTCTGAACCAGGATGAACTGTTATTTTTTTATGTCCATCATTGCTCAGGGTGGGAGCCACTTTTTGGTTGGGTGATATTTTAATCCGTATCACACTATTTGCACTGACCACAATAGGTCGAGAGCTTAATGTATGTGGAAACATCGGCACAATAGCAAATGTCGCTAATTGTGGCTGCAAAATCGGCCCTCCACCCGACAAAGCATACGCAGTGGATCCCGTTGGCGTTGCAATAATTAAACCATCAGCACGGTGTTCATAAACCAGTTGATTATCGACAAAAACATCAAACGCAATCATCTGCGCATTGTTTGCTTGCAAAACAACATCATTTAGCGCCCTGTGTGGCTCGGTGCTTTTTCCTTCATGCATAATGTAAGAATCGATCATGAATCGATACTCCGTGCTGTGCTTGCCACGAAGAATAGCATCAATATCACCTAGCGAGTTTGGGCAAATATCCGTCAAAAAACCAAGTCGGCCTCGATTAATCCCGATAACAGGCAGATCTTGGTTAACTGCAAAATGAGCAGCCTGCAACAGGCTACCATCACCACCCACAACGACAACGAGATCGACTTTTCCCGCTAAATTATTTTCATCGAGGACCTCAATTTTGTGATCCCTGATTAACTCTGCCGTTGGTTTTGTGCAAAAAACAACAACTTTTTGATTGTCGAGATGGGAGCAGAGGCTATTCAATGTTTCTTCAACACCGGGGATGCCTTTACGTCCTGATAAGATAACTCGGTTATATTGCATGCTGTAAGATCCCTTTTGCTAAATTAACCGATAATAGCATCATCCCCATTATTATGGCGAGTTCTTCATTTTTTATGAACAACAAGCACACGCATGCTTCCAAGGGGCTCGTTTCACTCGCTAAGAATCTGACATGGCTTGCTGCCTAAGAAAAAATCGGTACAATGGCCCTAAATGTTTAACACGTGGTGAGATGATGACAAAGAAAAACTCAATAGAGCCTCCTGAAGAGAACAAAGTAACGCACGAGGAATCTTCTACTCATAAATGGCAACAACTGCAAGACGAAGAAGAAGCAGCTATTGAAGCAAAACAGGAGCAGGTGAAAGCCAGTATGGCTGATCGTTCGCGAGAATCCTTAGAAAATGAATTAGTTGATTTGCGTTCCAGACTAACAGACTCACAAGACAGAGCTGTTCGAATTCAAGCTGAAATGCAAAATTTACGTCGCCGCTTAGAGCGAGACATGGATAATGCGTATAAATTTGCGAATGAAAAACTCGCGGGCGAATTACTACCCGTTTTAGATAGTTTGACACGTGGCATTGACGCTGCTCCTGATAATTTGGTTAAACAAGGGATGGAGTTAACGCTCAATCTGCTCAAAGGTGTTATGGAAAAACATGGCGTAAAAGAAATAGTTCCTGTGCTGGGTGATTTATTCAACCCGCAATACCATGAGGCGATGATGATGATACCGATGGAAGGTGGAAAATCCAATACCGTTGCTGCTGTCATGCAACCGGGATTTGAACTCAATGGCCGTGTCTTACGTGCCGCCATGGTGTCCCTCATTAAGTAGCTGATTTTATAAGAATTTTAGCCCGTCAAAAAAACTTAGTTTTCCCCTTGAATAATACATGGAAATACCCCATCTATGTACCATGGATGGCGAGAGCCCTACTTGTTTTAAAATTTGAGGTATAAAATGGCGCATGAAATTATCGGTATCGATTTAGGAACAACCAACTCGTGTGTGGCAGTCATGGAGTCCGGCGGAAAAGTTCGTGTTATAGAAAACGCAGAAGGCGCAAGAACAACCCCTTCCATTGTCGCTTATACGCAAGACGAGGTTTTAGTGGGCACACCTGCAAAACGTCAAGCCATAACAAACCCGAAAAATACGCTATCCGCCATAAAACGTTTGATTGGGTGCCAGTTTCGAGATAAAAGAGTACAAGACGATATTGGAATGGTCCCTTACCAAATCATTGCGGCAGATAACGGTGATGCCTGGGTTCAGGTTCAAAAAGACAATAAATTAGCACCCCAACAAGTTTCTGCTGAAGTTTTGAAAAAAATGAAAAAAACAGCAGAAGACTATTTGGGGCATGAAGTCACTGGTGCCGTGATTACCGTCCCTGCTTATTTTAATGATTCACAACGTCAAGCAACAAAAGATGCAGGTCGTATTGCAGGACTTGAAGTCAAGCGTATTATCAATGAGCCCACAGCTGCTGCTTTAGCTTACGGCATGGATAAAAAAACGGGCGACCGAAAAATAGCGGTATACGATTTAGGTGGTGGTACGTTTGACATATCGCTTATTGAAATTGCGGATGTGGATGGCGAACATCAGTTTGAAGTATTAGCGACCAATGGTGACACATTCCTGGGGGGGGAGGATTTTGATTTACGCTTAATTGACTATCTGTCGGAGGAATTCAAAAAAGATACTGGCATTGATTTACATAAAGATCCGATGGCTCTACAGCGCTTAAAAGAAGCGGCAGAAAAGGCAAAAATTGAATTGTCAACCACTCAACAAACGGATGTGAATCTACCGTATATCACAGCAGATGCTTCAGGCCCTAAACACTTAAATATTCGTGTCACACGCGCTAAGTTAGAAGCACTCGTTGAGGACTTAATCGAGCGAACAATGGCTCCCTGCAAAGCAGCTGTTAAGGATTCAGGTCTCAACGTATCCGATATCGATGAAATTATCTTAGTCGGTGGCCAAACTCGCATGCCTAAAGTACAAGATGCGGTTAAAAATTTCTTTGGAAAAGAAGCACGTAAAGATGTCAATCCAGATGAAGCAGTAGCCGTAGGTGCTGCGATTCAGGGTGCTGTCTTGTCAGGCGATGTCAAGGACGTTCTTTTATTAGATGTCACTCCACTCTCGTTAGGTATTGAAACCATGGGTGGAATTATGACTAAGCTCATCGACAAAAATACGACGATTCCAACAAAAGCATCTCAAACATTTTCAACAGCAGAAGACAATCAAACAGCCGTAACCGTGCATGTATTGCAAGGTGAGCGTGAGGTGGCCTCTGGTAATAAATCGCTCGGGCGCTTTGATTTGTCAGATATACCTCCCGCTTCTCGTGGTATGCCACAAATTGAAGTCACTTTTGACATCGATGCCAATGGCATTATGAATGTATCCGCAAAAGATAAAACGACAGGGAAAGCACAATCGATTGTGATTAAAGCATCCTCTGGCTTATCCGATGCAGAAGTGGAAGCTATGATTCAAGATGCTAAAAACAATGCGGAAGCGGATAAAAAATTCCACGAAGTAGCTGATGCGCGTAACAAAGCAGATTCTTTAGCTCACAGCACCGAAAAATCATTAAAGGACTTAGGTGATAAAGTAGATGCGCAAGAGCGTATAGCGATTGAAGCATTGATTAGCGAACTCAAAGAATTGATTAAAGGTGATGATAAGGAAGCCATTGAATCAAAAACTGAAGCGCTTTCACAAAAAGCCAATCAAATAGCGCAACAAGCCTATTCAGCAGAAAAAACCGACCCATCTCACAATGGCGGCGAAGAGTCTTCTGAAAAGCGCGCGGATGACAATGTGGTTGATGCTGAATTTGAAGAAATGAAAGACGACGAAAAGAAAGAAGATAAATAATCTTTCTTTTCTTGATGTTATAAGCGCGAGCGCTTGCTCGCGCTTTTCTGTTTAAACGAAAGGGCTTTTTATTATGTCAAAACGGGATTATTACGAAGTACTAGAAATTTCGAAGTCAGCAGACGCCAATGAAATTAAAAAAGCATTTCGAAAAAAGGCTATGAAACTACATCCAGATAGAAATCCGGATGATAAAGAAGCTGAAGCCAAGTTCAAAGAAGCCAAGGAAGCTTACGAAGTATTATCCGATGACCAAAAACGTTCCGCTTATGATCGCTTTGGCCATGCTGGCGTAAATCCATCTATGGGTGCTGACACAAGTGGATTTGGTGGCGGAGGTGGCTTTGGCGATATTTTTGGTGACTTAGGTAATGTCTTTGGTGATATCTTTGGCGGTGGTAACCAGCAACGCTCTGCAGCAAGAGGTGGCTCAGATTTAGGCTATGAGTTAACGATTACTTTGGATGAGGCGTTCCACGGAACCAGTCAAGAAATTAAGGTATCCACCTGGGCTAAATGTAAAACCTGCTCAGGATCGGGGGCAAAAAAAGGTTCCAGCCCCGTTACCTGTCAGACTTGCAAGGGCGCTGGCCAAGTTCGCATGCAACATGGCTTCCTGACCGTTCAACAAGCTTGCCCAGAATGCCAAGGCCGAGGTCAAGTCATTAAAGATCCCTGTAGTGATTGCCGAGGTTCAGGCCGTGTACGTCAAACCAAAAATCTATCCGTTAAGATCCCAGCAGGAATTGACAATGGAGATCGCATTCGCTTGTCGGGAGAGGGCGAGGCTGGACAAAATGGCGGACCTTCAGGCGATTTATTTGTAGAGATTAGAGTCAAACATCACGATGTATTTTCACGTGATGGCAATGACTTGCGTATGGATATTCCTGTTTCCTATGCGATGGCAACATTGGGTGGTGACATAGAGGTGCCTACTCTATCAGGAAAAGTTAAATTAAGTATCCCAGCAGAAACCCAAACTGGAAAAATATTTCGTATTCGTGGACGGGGCATCAAAGCTTTACGCTCAAAACAAATCGGTGATTTACTTTGTAAAATCGTTGTTGAAACACCGGTTAAGTTAACAGACGAGCAGAAAGAGCGACTAAAAGACTTCGATAAAGCGCTTCAAGATGGGGGTGACAAACATCGTCCCAAATCGAAATCTTGGGTTGAAATGGCCAAAAGCTTCTTTCGATCAACCTAGTTAATTTCAGGAAACTAAGGCTTCGAGGATCGAGGTTGATTCGCTTTGGCAAGTTTAGACAAAAAAAAGCACTTGAATTTTGAATTTCTCACTTAGAAGACGTATAGAGCGAGTAAGTGACATGCTTGGTCTGATTTGTACGATAAGAGTCAAAGCCTGAAGGAATAACAGGCTCTTCATTTGTGCTGTGTTCCAAATAAATCCAACAAGGATCGGCTAATAGATTTTGTAATATCAATTCATTCCACACGACATCAATCAACCCACTGTTGAAGGGAGGATCAAGAAAAACAATATCCCATTTTTCGGTAGGCAGCAAAACACCTGGCCATGCCGATTGAATAACCGTAGCTTTCGTTCCTAGTTTTTTTGCATTTATTTCAATCGCTTCTGCTTGTACTCGATTATTCTCTACAAAAAAACTCTCCTTGGCTCCACGTGATAACGCTTCGAAACCCAATGCACCTGAACCCGCAAAAGCATCTAAACAACGCGTATCTAAAATAATCGGTTGCAGCCAATTAAATAACGTTTCTCGAATCCGGTTCTGTGTTGGACGAAGCCCTGCGCAAACAGGGACTTTAAGCTGCCTACTGCGAAATTTACCACCAATTATTCTCAGTAAGGTGTACTCATCTTTTTTCTTCGAAGGCATTAGTCCTCCCAACCATCACGGTAACCAATGGCTTACCTTTCAGGGTTGAAAAACTAGCTAAGACATCTTGCTGAGTAACTGCTTCAATTTTTTGAACAAACGTCTGAAAGTAATCTAACGGAAAATGGTAAAAAACCATTGGAATTAAGTTCAACAAGAGCGATGTATTCGTGACATTCGCTAATTTATATCCACCAATCATGCTATTTTTTGTTTCTTCCAATCTTTCTGGTGATACATTTTGATTTAAAAATTGATGGTATGCTTCCCGTATCGTTCGATAGACTTCTTTTACATTTTGCTCTCTTGATTGCGAGGCAATAACGAAAGGACCATCACCTTGCAAAGGCGTTAATTGACTGTATGCAAAATACGCCAACCCACGCTTTTTCCTAACTTCATTGGCTAGAATAGAGTTTAATCCAGCGCCTCCAAAGATATCATTCCCTACTAAACGCGCATAAAAATAATTGGAATAGGGGGGAAAACCTAGCTGCCCCATGACCAGTGTGGTTTGCTCCTTTTTCAATGGCACAAAAACATCCGCTTTTTTTTGTTGAATAACCGGTTCAATGACCGGTGCTGCCTCACCGATTAGCATGCCACTGGATAATGTGTCTGCTAATTTTTTTGCTTGCTGTGGGGTTAAGTCTCCGACTAAAATAATAGATGCATTTCTTGCTGTATAATATTGCGTGTAAAAATCCAAGCTGTCTTGCTCATTTAACAGTGCCAGAGAAGTCAATGTCCCTAACCTAGGATGAGCATACGCTTGCCCTCGATACATCGTTTCAAAAAAAGCATTCGTTGCCAAACTCATCGGGTCTTGCTCACTCTCCAAAATGGCTACTCGTGTTTGATCTTTCAAGCGCAAAAATATATTTTTTGAAAAACTGGGCTGCGTTAAGATAGCATGAAATACCTCGGTGGATCGGTTTAGTTTTTTTGACTCCGATAAACTGCGCAATGTCCAAACAGACATATCACGCGTCAAGATACTATCTAATATCGCTCCAGTTTCAGCTATCCTATCCGATACTTCTTTTTCTGAGTAGTGCTGTGTTTCATGCCCCATCATTTGCTGAGTTAAATTAGCAATCCCCCATTTAGAACCATCTCGAACAGAACCCGCTGAAAAAATCACAGCGATATCCACTATTGGCAAGTTATTGCGTTCGACAAAATAAACCGGAACGCCGTTTTTAGTATCAAATGTTACAGGGACAACAGCAGCTGCTTTACTTAGAATAGGAACAGCGATCAAGAGTACGCCTAAAAAACTGCATTTTATTTTTTTCATATTTTTTCCCTATTTCACAGCGGTTGGCTCTAGATATCCAACCGTCAACCGCATGTCTGTCAAGTAGTGAGTCGCGACCCAACGAACTTGTTTGGGTGTCACAGCCTCTATCCGTTCCACCCATCGATGATCCATATCCCAAGGAAGCAAGGCCATCAGTGGAATACCGATATTCATAGCTTGCGACTCCAATGAGTCTTTCTGAAAAACAGCATGTGCAACCACTTGGGCTTTAACTCGATTTAGCTCTGCTCTAGACACTTCGTTTTCTTGTAATTTCTCAATTTCTTCTTTAATTGACTGCTCTACTTGTGTCATGGATTGACCGTGAGCAGGAACACCCCTAATAAGAAATAGGCTTTGGTGACGATGCATCGAATCATAATTCACTGATATCGAAGAAGCAATCATTCGATCTCGGATTAAATGTTGATTCAGTCGAGAAGCGGGAGTCGCATCTAGCACGCCAGCTAAAACTTCAAGTGCATAAGCTTCCCAGTCATTATTTTTCATTTGTGCAAGTCCTGGAACCAGATACCCCATATTCAAAGTCGCTACTTTCGCAGGATAGTGAACTAACAAGCGCTTCTGACCGAGCGGAGGAACTTCAGCACGCAACTTTCTAATCGGTAATTTCACGCCTGGAATTAAGCCAAAATATTTTTTAGCCAGTGCAAAACCACTTTCTGCCGTCAAGTCACCCACTAGAATCAACGTCGCATTATTCGGACGATACCACTGATCATACCAACCGGTCACATCAGAGACCGTATAAGAAGCAACATCGTCAGGCCAACCAATCACTGGATTGTGATACGGACTACTCACGAAAGCTGCTGCATCCAACCGTTCACTCAACATACTAGAGGGATTGTCGCTAACGCGCATTTCTCGTTCTTCTTTCACCACCTCTTTTTCTCGCTTTAATAAGGCCTCTGTCACGACCAAATGACGCATACGATCCGCCTCTAGCTCTAATACTTTGGGTAACCCACTAACTGGAATGTAACTGTAGTAAAGTGTGAAATCTTCTGAAGTCATGGCATTCATTTGTCCGCCCAGGCCATGAATGACCTCAGCATACTCGCCATCCCTTGTGTTTTTGGTCCCTCTAAACAGCATATGTTCCAGCATATGAGACAACCCTGTTTGACCGTTTACCTCATCAGCACTTCCCACTCGGTACCACAACGAACTATAAACAACCGGAGAACGGTGATCTTCAATGACATAGACATTAAGCCCATTATCTAATGTCTTATGATACTCACTGCCCGCCCATGCGCTTTGAAAACAGCAAACTAATATAACTGTCAACCACCTTGCTTTCATTGGATCCTCGCTCTAAGATTCGAACCACGCTAGTTTCGCATAAAAGGGTTTCAATCGCCATGGCTTTAGGATTCATCAAAAAGAAAAAAGGCTCAGAAGAAGAGCCCCCCATTAGCTGGATCAAGCGCCTCTCATCCGGCTTAAAAAAGACCCGACAAGGTTTTTGTGGGCAGCTGAGCGCCTTGTTCTTAGGGCGAAAAACCATTGATGATACTCTATTTGAAGAATTAGAAACGATTTTACTGAGCGCAGATGTCGGTGTAGAAACGACAGCATTTATTTTGACAGCACTCACCGAAGAAACGCAAAGAAATGTACTCAAAAATCCAGAGGCCTTGCAAGAAAATCTGCGATCGATACTTTATAACCTCCTTCAGCCTTGCGAAAAACCACTCGTGATTGAAGGACACCCTTTTGTTATTCTCATGGTTGGCATCAATGGGGCAGGCAAAACGACGACCATTGCGAAGCTGGCTCACTTCTACAAACAACAAGGCAAACGAATCATGCTTGCTGCTGGCGATACTTTTCGTGCAGCTGCTGTTGAGCAACTTCAAGTATGGGGCGAACGTAATCAAGTACCTGTTATCGCCCAAAAGATGGGTTCCGATAGTGCATCGGTTGCTTATGATGCCTTGGCCTCTGCTTGTGCGAAAAATATAGATTTACTCATTACAGATACAGCTGGACGGTTACACACCCAGCAGTACCTGATGGATGAGTTAAAAAAAATAAAACGCGTTATGGCGAAGAAAAATGAATTTGCACCCCATGAAACATGGCTCGTCATTGATGCTGGAAATGGCCAAAATGCGCTGCAACAAGCGAAAGAATTTAATGACGCGATTGGTCTCACGGGCATCGTGGTAACCAAGCTCGATGGGACCGCCAAAGGTGGAATAGTTTTTGCCATTGCCAAACAGCTCGGCTTACCTATTCGTTTTGTTGGCGTAGGTGAAAGCATGGATGATTTAAAACCGTTCCAAGCACAGGAATTTATTCAAGCCTTATTCGAGTAACCTCAAATTCTCAAAGCAATCCATCCGATTTTTTTAACGGATGAGTGTTAAACTCCGATAAAGCGAGAAATTCCGGGCGAAAAAAATTTTTTAGGCTGACTGGGAATTTCTGGCTATGCAATTTAAACTGTCGCCGATGAGCGAGCTACGTCATCCGCATGAACCTCAGCTGCACCGCCTCCTTCAGAAGGATCGAATCGAAGGTTCAGCTCCTGTAGTAACATTTTTGCTGATTGATTATTAAAAAGAGGCGATAGCGAAAATTGACAGCTTGTCAGATCCTGCACAGGTCTTTTTTCATATATACACCGATAGAGCCCTATTATAATACCTGCTATTTCGGTACTTTT
>JBIKMG010000049.1:0-13820 GCA_044359385.1 Coxiellaceae bacterium | reverse complement strand
CCAATCTCTTGATCAGAGCAGCTTTCAGGCAAATAATCTCGATAGACTTTAGGGTCATGTAGGATATTATTCACCAAACACACATCCTCTAAAACCCCTTCTGGAACCCCTAATTTAAGATGGTCATATCCTTGCGATTTTGGATTTTGATTACATAAACGAAGTAAATCTAGAATATGATTAACACACCGAAAACGACTTTCTTTTAATGCGCTTAAAACCGCATTTCTAGCGAGATCTAGCATTATAACTGGGTTTTTGCCCATAACGGTACGATCTGGAAGATACTCAGCGCACATAGCCTCCATGAAACCCGCGTACGAAAACAATTGCGTTTGATATTTTTTATCAACACTTTCTTTCAGCTCGAGAAAAGCTCCAGAAATCGATTCAAAAAATGATTTTGCATGTGGAATAGTTCCTTCAAATTTTTCATCTTCGCCGAGACCTTCTACACAAACACCAAGATCAATAAGATCAATAATACTCAATGGATCACAATCCGATAATACTTTAATCCTCGAAATTGCATTAATTCTTGCCTGGGCAAGATGCGATGTGTTATTTTTGCCACAGGCTACTATAAAACTGAATGCATAAGCAGCATAGGCTTCAGAGTCTTGATTTGATATCCATAAATTGAAATGTTCGATAAATACATCTATCGTTTCATGTTTCTCAAATTGAGCCAAATACACAAGATTCTGTCTGACGGCACAGAAACAATCTTTGATGATTTTTTTTTTGCCGACATCAGATCGCTGTAAACGCGATTCGTAGCGAAAGGTGCGATTGCAGCCCTAAACGCAACCATTATCCCGTGAAATGTATTCTCGTAACCAATCTTCCTGAATGGTCGCCATTGAGTGAATATCTTCCGACGTATCACATCCACAAAAGGACGCGCAAACCACTATAAATAATAGGTCAGTTAACGAGTGCCGTTTTTTTCGATGAAGCCTCGAATCACTAATAATGGATAGATCTCCGAGCAATTCTGATTCTTTCTTCTTCATCCAGCACGCTCCATGCCTCTAAACGGCCATAAAACATATATCGCTAGATTGTACAATTTTTAATGCGGGAGCCCTGGTGCCGAGGAGTTACCACCTTGAATATATGAACACTTGGGCAGTATAGTGCAGAAAGAAAATTAGCTGCTTAAATCCCGCTATTTCAACCGGAAACTCGATTTATTATACTATTAATTTTACGTGCCCAATTCTTTTATCTTCCATAGTGGACGATTTAATAATGCACCTACATATCTAACTGGGAGCCTTTCATGATAAACAACTGGCAACAAAATCGAATTATTCACAGCAAAGAATACCAAGTAAAGGCCTCGCTTGAGGTGAACGAATTAATATTCACGTCTAAAAAAGATAAAGTAATTACGCTTGTAGATGGCACTACTCTGATTGAATTCGTGTCTTGCTCTTATTTGGGATTAGATACTCATCCTAAAATCCTAAACGCAATAAAAAAAAATATTGATAGCTATGGCGTAACTTTTGCTTCAGCAAGAACGCGAATTCGAGCAGATAGTTATGAAATATTAGATGCGTTATTAAAAAAAATCTTTTGCGATGCTGCGCCCACGCTATTCCCTTCAGTTCATATGGTTCATCTAGGGTTTTTTCCCCTCTTGGGGTCTGGTGAGATTCCTAGTTTTCGAGCTGGACGAAATGGCTTTACTTTTATTTTAGACAAAAGTAGTCATTCTTCGATCCAAATAAATAGAGCGCTCTTAAATCAATTTGGCAGCGTTACGGTCTTGAATTTTAATGAACATGAACAATTAAAGACATTAGCAGAATTGAGTTATCAGTCTAAAAAATCCCCTGTTTTTATTGCTGACAGCATTGGATCGATGGGTGGAATTACACCGATACACTATTTGCTTCACTTGGCAGACAAATACAATGGTTATGTATACTTAGATGATGCTCATGGAACATCTATTTTTGGGACTAATGGCTGCGGCTGTGTTCTTGATCAGTTACAGGGGCGATTTCACCCCAGAATGGGTATTGCTGCTTCTTTATCTAAAGCATTTGGGACAGCTGGTGGAGGTGTTCTAGTTCTTCCAACTGAAGATGACTCAAATATGGTTAAGAGATTTTCACCAACTTACATTTTCGGTGGTCCAATAGCCTTACCGATTATACATGCATCTATTGCCTCAGCAGAAATTCATTTGTCAGAAGAGTTAGCACAATTACAAGATAAGCTTCAAAAAAATATTAAACACTTCGATTTGCTCATAACAGGAAATATGATCAACAAAGGATCTAAATTTCCTATTAGGGGGCTTTTCATAGGCGACGAAATAAAAGCAATTCAAGTTGCTAAAAATCTAAAGGACCGAGGATTCGCTGTCACTACAGCCATGTACCCTACAGTTGCCAAAAAGAGTGCGATATTGCGTATAGCACTTTCAGCGATGCATACCACCAGCCAAATAAAAAAACTATGCAATGAAATAAACTATTTATCTGAACTTGAAACCCCTATCGATCAGTCCCTAGATAAAGAGAAATATCCCGAGCCTATTTCTCTTTAAAAGATTGATATTCTATTGGGATATTAACTATTCGAAAGGATTCTCATTCATTAACTTGCTAAGATCTTAGGCGAATACAGAATTGGAAATCTAAACTCACGCAGCTGGTTGCATTATGGAAAACGAGCGAAAATCAAGAAATCTCTATAAAAAAAGCCTCAATTTATTAGAAGAAATAATCGCTAATATACCAGAGTATATCTACTGGAAGGACAAAAATTTAAAGTACGTTGGATGCAACAATAATTTAATTCGATTCTTGGGATTAGATCATAAAACTGATTTTATTGGGAAGAATGACTATGATTTTGAATGGAGTAAAAATCAAGCCGATAAATTTAAAAGAGATGATCTTGAAGTTATGAGTACCCAAATGACAAAAATAACTGAAGATGCTATTTTGTCTAAAGGCTTGGGGAACTAAGAAAGGATTATTCGAACAGAAAAAATTCCTTTATTCATTAATGGTCGCTTAGAGGGTGTCTTAGCTATAGCAACAGATGTGACACATCAAAAGAATATTGAAAAAAAACTGGTAATTGCCAACGAAGCCAAATCTGAATTCATCGCCAACATGTCGCATGATTTACGCACGCCGATGACGGGTGTTTTAGGTATGTTTCGAGAGATCGAGAATTTGGCTGAGGATATCAACAGGAATCCCAATAAAGCAATGGAGTATGCAGAGGATATTAAGGATCAAGCTAAGATTGGAGAAGAGCCTGCCAACCAGTTGTTAACGTTATTTAATGAAACGATAGAAATCATCAAATTAAGTTCAGGACAGATGGAAGCGTTGGATACCAATTTTTCGATGGAAAATCGATTTGATAGGGCTATTAGGATCTTGGGGTCAACAGCGAAAGAAAAGTCTCTGGAGTTGAAAAAGAGTCTATCGCGTGATCTACCCGTCTACTTTTTCGGTGCCCAACATAACTTAGACCGGATTCTGGTTAATCTTATCAGTAATGCATTGAAATTCACCCAAAAAGGTTATGTGGAAATCAGTGCAGATTTGGTATCGGGTGAATCGACTAAGATAGGAAACGAAGTAATGATTCGTGTCAGCGTATCAGATACAGGTATTGGCATCCCAAAAGACAAGCATGAGACCATTTTCGAGCATTTTTCTAGACTTAATCCCTCTTATCAGGGTCATTACAAAGGCAATGGTTTGGGCCTTTATTCGGTGAAGCAATATATCAAAAGTATGAGAGGCACCATTTGGGTTGAAAGCGAAGAAGGAAAAGGATCTAAATTCATCATCGAATTTCCACTTAAGGTTTCTGATCAGAGTGATCAAGAGGAGCCCGTTGAGCCACTGCTACCCTTGCCTGATGAAAGTCGTCTTTTGAAACCAATAATGACTGAAGAGTCCTCGGATATCGTTGCTCGAGTGCTTGTCGTAGAAGATAATCTTGCTGCAGCCATGTCGATTCAGCGCTCTCTCAGACGCCTGAGCTGTGTAGCCTATCATGCTAAAACAGGCGAGGAGTCAGTAGAATTAGCGAAAAATAATAACTACGACATCATATTCATGGATATTGGGTTTCCGGGTATCAGTGGGCTTGATGCGTCCAGGCAGATTAGAAGATTTTCCTCTGTTCCTATTATTGCAGTAACGGGTCACGTTGATAAGGCCGGTGACTGTATCGATGCCGGAATGCAAGAACTGTTAGCAAAACCCGCACGCCTTCTTCATTAGAAGCCATGCTAAGTCGCCATGTCCATTCCAAAAATAAAGACACTCAAAAGCTCAATGATAGTCAAACGGTAATTGATATTTCCTGCTCTTTCCGTATGCATGATAACGATAAAGAAATTACTTTCGAAGTTTTGGACTATGTCTATGAAGGGCTAATTGAATCTGAAAAAATCATTGATTCGGCCTATGCTAAAAAAAACATAAAGCGGCTTCGAGAGGAGACTCATCAAGTTAAGGGTGGTGTTTGTTACCTACGGCTACCTCAATTAGAGCGAGCATTACGAGATTTCCACGTAACTTTGAAAGAAGACCCCATTATTCCGGAACGTATGAACAAAGAGTGTCAAAATCTCAAGCGAGCTATTAAGAACTTCAAAGAAGCTTATGCGAAAGGTGATTACAAATTTCACTCCCCGTCTCATTAATTAGACACTCCTGTAGCGCTATCCTCGCACTATAAAACAAGCCTAATCAGGCACCCTGGTGCCCCAAATTTGTCGTCAGCATGACATCAGCTCGGCCACTTTTTACAAGTGGCGAGCGAAATAGGGGGGATTACGGTAACATTTTAGGGGACTAAGACAGCCAACTTTGAGTCTGATTACCCTGACCAAAATAGGTGCGAGATGAGTGTCTAGCTGATATGATTAAGGTCGCTTAACGAGCGCGATGATTCATGGGATGCGCTAGAAGAGGAATCAAAAAATGAGCAAAGAAGAAATTGCTAATTCGAGAAAAAGATTATTGGCTTCTTATGAAAAAGAGATAGCTAGTGGCCCCCTGAACGGTATTATAGTTTTAGGTTTTTGTTACTACCTGACAGGACCCATAGCATTGCAGAATTTGGTTAACTTAGGTGCACTGGTAATTAAAGTAGAGAACGAGCAACAGGGAGGTGACCCGACTCGCCAAGTTTTTTCAAAAGAGATGTTCAATGCAATTTCCTATGGTCAGCTTAGTTTAAGCTTAAATTATAGATGTTTTTCAGACATGCAAATATTAAAAAAATTGCTTCTTATGGTGGATGTGATTATAGATAATCGGTCAGTTGATGCGAGAGAGAGAGATGAGCTTTTACAGCAGATTTTTGTTAATTCTCGCAGAGTGGCTCCAGTAATATACTGCACAATATCAGGCTTCCCAAATTCTAGTAAGTATCGATTTGCAGGTTTAGATGCTTCTGCACAGGCGATTACCGGTATGGCATATACTAACTGTGCCTCAAAACAACAACCCATGAAAGTAGGGTTTCCAGTCCTTGATCAGGTAACAGGGATATTAGCAGCGAATCAAATTCTAGCAAATTTGTTATATTTGCGTAGGGGAGACGAAAGTACTAACGAATTAAATATAATACACATATCCGTTTCGCTAATCGGGACTGCTATATGGCTGCAAGTTGGCCAAGTTATCAAAGCATTAGGAGGAGAAGAATATTTTAGAACAGGGAATGAGGATCAATTTGCCGCGCCTTTTTCTTACTATACAGCAAGCGATGGCTTGATTTCTATTGCAACTGTTAATGAAGCTCAATTTAGTAAATTTTGCTCTCATGTTTTAGGTGATCCTGATTTTCAAAAGAAATTTACGACCATCAGATACAGAATTGATAACCAGGCTCAGTTTGAATCAGAACTAAACGAAAAATTAAAAATGAAGAGTAGGCTATATTGGTCAGAAAAATGTGCTAAACATGGAATTCCATCAGCACCCGTATTGACCGTCTCGGAGTCAATTGAGAACGATTTTGTTAAAAATGAGCTGATATCAACAAAAAAAGGAGGGGCAGTAATTGTTAGCGCAGGTATAACAAACTCTATTTTCAGACAAATGGAGTATTCTTCTGCCCCTATGTTAGGGCAGGATAAAGATAAAATAAAGTCAGCGGTGATTGACCAAACACCAAGATCACGTTTGTAGTATCTATAAAATATTTTCCATATGTTGAGTACCCGTTAATTAACGGATAAAATTTACGAAATGGATGTTCTCTAAAAAATGGAGGGCCATAAGTGCCACATGTATACGATACAATAAAAAAAAACATTCAACGAAAAGATATAGGTCAAATTATTTCAAGCAACGATTTTTCATGTTCATACAGCCAGATAAAAGAAAAAGTTAATAGATTCACAAACTATTTAATTAGTATTGGTGTTACGAAAGGAGATGTTGTTGTCATATATATGAGCCGCTCATGCGATTGCTTGATTGTAATATTGTCGGTTATGGCAGTGGGAGGGATTTATGCACCCATTGATATCGATTTAGATAAAAAAGAAATAATTAATATTTGCAATAACTTAAAAGAAAAATGCATAGTTTGCGACCCTCAGATGGTAACGAGAATTCCAAAAGAAAAAAGAAATAAAATAATAACTTTGCATGATGATATAAATATTACCGAAAAAGAACTCAAGAGAACAAAAAATATATTTATGACAATAAATGATCCGGTATACATAATGCATACATCAGGATCTACCGGAAAATCAAAAGGCGTAGTGGTCTCTAGTAAAAATATTATAAATCATATAAAATGGCTAGTTAAAAAAATTGATCTTTCCGAAAAAGACATTTTTAATTTAAATTCATCAATTGCATTTGATTTTTCTGTTGCGTGCACATTAATTCCATTTTTTTTAGGTTCTGGTTTATACATTTCAAATGAAAATGAAACAAAAAATATTTCTAAATACATAAATTCTATAAAAAAAAATAGAGTTACCATTTTAAAATGGACACCTAGTTATTTCAAAATTGTATTAGAGTATGTTGAAATTGAAAGAATAAAATTGCCTGATATTAGATGGATAATTTTAGGAGGAGAGGAGCTAGCATCAGTTTATTTGAAAAGATGGAATAATATTTACCCCACACATTTATTTTTAAATGAATATGGGCCAACCGAAACAACGGTGGCAGTATGTGGGCATGTTGTTGATAATAGGGAGTTAGAGAGATTAGATATATCAGTTCCAATAGGCGCTCCAGAAGACAAGACAAGATTTTATTTGGTTGATAACGAGGATAATTTGATTAAAGGCTCAGGCAAGGGGGAGCTGTTTATAGGTGGGGACTGCGTAACTCTAGGGTATTTCAGGGACACAAAATTATCAAAAGAAAAATTTGTTGTTAATAAATTTGATTCTTACCCTAAAAAATTATACCGAACTGGAGATATTGTCACTCGAAACAAATATGGTGTATACACCTTTGATTCAAGAATGGATAGTCAGGTTAAAATTAGTGGATATAGAGTATATTTAAAAGAAATTGAGCAGATTCTTGAGAAAAACGAAAATGTTCATCAAGCAATAGTGATGACCGAAAGAAACGAGAAGGGTTTGTTATTTGCAGTTGCTTATGTAAAAACATGCATAAGTGAAGAAGAAATAATAAAATTTTGTGTCAACAATATGAAATCATATATGGTACCAAAAAAAATATATTTGGTAACCCATATTCCTTTAACCAATAACAATAAGATAGATATAAAGCGAATAAAAAGATATTATGTAAATAAAAAAGAAGAAAAATATAAAATTGCTCATAATTTCATTTCTATTAAAAATGAAATTATGGACCTTTTTATTCATTATAGTGGCGTAAAAAAATTTGACATGTACACTAATTTTTCTCAGCAAGGGTTATCATCTCTTGATTTGGCTTCGATCTTCTCTTATGTGAAATCGAAATACCCGGAACAAAATATTAGCCAATTAATGATGTGCTCAAATTTGGAAGAAGTTTATCAGATAATAGATAATGTCAATGGATCAAAAAAACTCAATACAAATAGAGATAAAAATACGAAAAATACTAAAATAGCCATCATAGCTATGGAATGTATCACTCCTGGAGCAAGAAATTGTGATGATCTGTGGGATATCTGTTCAAATGGAAAAAAGCCTGTTTTTAAAACAAGCTCGAATGAAAATAATAATGAAGTTTTTTGTAGAGGAAAAATAGAAGGAATAGAGTTGTTTGATTCTAGTTTTTTTGGAGTTAGCGATAGTGAAGCCGATATGATGGATCCTCAGCATCGCCTTATTTTAGAAGCTTCTTGGACTGTTATGGAAAAAGCAGGATATGCGCCCAAGTCTAATAAAGAAAAAGTGTCGGTTTTTATTAGCTCAAATGACAGCACATATCTATTAAACCATTATGTAGAATACATGAAATCTGGTCAATTCAAAGATAATTTCTCTATACAGAGACTTACAAGCCCGGGCTTTATATCAACTAAAGTTGCCTATCACCTTAATTGTACTGGCGCAGCGATAAGTCAACAAACTGCTTGTTCTAGTTCGCTAGTGTCGATTGTTTTGGCATGTCAAGAAATAAGTTTGGGTAATTGTGATTTAGCAATTGCAGGAGGAGTATCAATTACTACGCCCCAAGATAAACCTTATATTTACCAAAAAGGAAATATTTTTTCTCCCGATGGTAATTGCAATCCTTTCTCAGATGATGCTAATGGAACATTATTTAGTAATGGCTTGGGAGTTGTGGTTTTAAAGAAATACACTGAAGCTATAAAAGATAATGACAATATAATTAGTGTAATAGCTGGATATTCTGTTAATAACGATGGGGCATCTAAGCCCTTCTATACGACACCTTCAGTTAGCGGGCAATATAATTGCATAATTAAAGCAATAGAAAATTCTGGCATTAATCCAGATAATATTCGATATATAGAAGCACATGGAACTGGAACGCAAATGGGAGATCCGATAGAGATTCAAGCATTGGTAAATGCATTTAGACAATACACAGACAAGACACAATTCTGTGCCCTTGGCTCTTTAAAAGCAAATATTGGGCACACACATGTTGCGTCTGGAGTTTTGGGTGTTATCAAGGCATCTCTGTGTATTAACAACGGGGTGATTACTCCCCAAGTAAATATTAACAATCTCAATACGAATGTTAATTGGACAGCAACACCGTTTTATGTTAACACCAGAAGGTTGAGATGGCCGGATAGAAACTCACCGAAAATAGCCGCTATCAGCTCATTTGGAATAGGCGGGACGAACGCTCATATTATAATAGAAGAGCCAACTAAGTTAAGAGAAAGTAGTGACGACGAAAAAAAAACATATTCATTTCCAATATCAGCCAAATCAGAAAAATCGGTCTTAGATTATTGTGAAAAACTATATAATTTTCTTCTTGATTCAAAGAACAAACATATAAAATTAGGCGACATTGAGTATACATTGAAACTGGGAAGAGAATCGTTTGCATACAAGTCACTGTTAATTGCTTCTACTAGAGATGAATTGATGTGTAAATTAAAAGAAAAAAAATTTGAATACAATACAATAAATGAAAGCCTCGAAAAAGAAACAATCATATTTATTTATGATAAAAATAATATGGGTTCTGAGTGTATCGGTAATGTTTTGAAATTAGATCTCGATTTAAAAAAAGAAATATTCTGCGTTACAAATCATCTGAAAAAAATTGATGGGTATAACAATCTTAAATTTTTTCGATATAACGAGAGTAATATAAAAAATACAATGATATTTATATTTTCTGTTGTGAAAAAAATAATTAACACGGGGCTTCGGGTTCACCATGTATTTATTGACAACAAGCTAGAAAGTAGAGTTGAGGATGGGTCTGGGAATGTAAACATTATTTCCTTATTAATTAAGATTTTTGCAACCCACTTCTATCCAGATATTAAGATTGATGTAATATCTTATGAAGATATGAAAATAATGTTCGGCCAACAAGAGTCCGTAGTTTTATTTTTTGGACATCAAGAGCCGTCGAATAATGTTTGTGTAAATAAATGTGAGCAAGTTATATTTTATGATTACATTAAAAACAATAGTATTGATTTTGATTCTCTTATGAATAAATTGTGGTATCTTGGTTCTAAAATAGATTGGAAAAAAAATACGGATCGAAAAAAAGTATTATTACCGACTTATCAGTTTAATAGAAAGCATCACTGGTTTGATAATGTTTATGTTAAGGAGTTGAAAAATTCAATCTATGAAACCAAAGAAGTAAAGTTATATATACCTACGTGGAAACGCCTATTTCGCGTGAGGGACCTAATCACCACTGAAAAATACTTGGAAATTCTTTGGATTATATTTGATGATGAGTCAAGCTTAGCTAAAAAAATATATAAAAATCTAATCAAAATGAATTCAGCTGTTTTTTTAGTCAAAAAGGGTGCGGGGTTTTTTCTAGCAGGAAATAAAGTGATTATAAATCCTGAGATAATAGAGGATTATGTTCAAGCATTTAGATTTTTTAAAAGTAAGAATATGAAAATAAAAATATTTAGTTTCTGGTCTGGTTATGAATGTGATTTCAATGAGAAATACAAAGACTACGATAGTTTATTTTTACGATTATTATTCCTTATCCAGGCTATTGACCTAGCAAAAATTAACAGTGATTGCCAGCTGGTTGTCATTGCTTCTCAAATTAATCTTGTGTTAGGGAATGAAAATATAAACCCTATAAAGAGTACAATATGTGGACTTATTAAGGTCTCAAAGTTAGAGAAAACCAGATGCAAGTCAGTGGTAGTTGATGTGGAATCTAATGTATTAGATAAATATACTAATTTTTTGATTCAGTCAGATTTTATCTGGGAAAATATGGGTTATTACGACAACATTAGTATCAGGAATGAATTTGTATGGGTCCCTGAATACGAACCAATACCCCTAACTAACCCAGGAGATGATGGTGGTGCTTTTATCGAAAATGGGGTTTATTTAATAACAGGTGGCTTAGGAGCAATGGGCCTTGAAATCGCTAATTATTTGTCTAAATTTAAACCGAAAGTTATTATTCTTATTTCAAGAAGAAAACTCCCTGATGATGGGTGCATACAATCCAGTAACGATGAATTAATTTTTAAAATTACTGCTATAAAAAACATTCAAAAAATGGGAATTAAGGTTGAGTTATACAGTGCTGATGTTTCATGTTGTAAGAAAATGCAGGAGATTCGAAAGGATGTTTTATCTAAATATAAAAATATAAATGGAATATTTCATTTGGCTGGTGTTCCTGGCGATGGCTTGATTATGAATAAAAGTATTGAAAATATTAAAGAAGTACTTAATCCTAAAATAGATGGTAGTATCGCGCTATCAAAAACTTACAATACTGATTCATTAGATTTTGTTGTTTTTGCTTCTTCACTAACCGCTATTGTAGGCGGCATTGGTCAAGCTGATTACTGTGCAGCGAATATTTTCTTAGATAATTATGCATTAACAAACCCGTTTCCCAGATGCAAAAAATTGTTAGTAATTAATTGGAACTCATGGGAGGATGTTGGAATGGCTGCCAGTGTCGATAAAAAAATGCCTCACTATAATTTATATCAAGCCAATTCAATTAAATCAAATCTTGCTGTTCCATTAATTGAAAGTCTTATTCACGGTCAATATGATCAAGTTATTGTATCTAGATTTTCACCCGATGATGAGCGAGAAAGAATCCTCGATCACTTCAATAAGCCAGTTCGTTACGTTAATACAATCGACGACAATGACGATATTATCAATTTTTTAATGAGTACTTGGAAAGATATTTTGGGTGTGACGGAAGTTGAGCTTTCTAGTGATTTTTACTCTTTGGGTGGTGACTCTATACTTGCGATTGAGCTGCTTAATCGAATTGAAAAAAAATTTAAAATTGAGATTGATCTTACTGAGCTAACAAAAGTTCGTACAATATCAGATTTCGAAAAGCTTATTTTGTTGAAGCCAAGTATAAATTCAGAAATTATTATTTCTTTAAATGATAACAGGTCTGATGTAGAGCGATATGTTTATTTTATACATCCTATTGGCGGGTCAGTTATTTGCTATTTTCCTCTTATCAATAAATTAGACTGTAAGTTATCTTACTTTGCACTACAGGACCCTGAGATTATGAATAACAGACCTATATTTGAGTCAATGGATCAGATGGTTGATTTATATAGTGATCATATTATTAGACATTATGACAACCATGTCGTTACTTTAGTGGGGTATTCCTTCGGTGGTAATTTGGCTGTGGAAATCACAAGAAAGCTTCTTGCTTCTGGGATAAGAATAAAAGAAATAATTTTACTAGATAGTTGGGCTTTTCAGCCAGAAACAGACATATACTCAAAAATAGGGAATAACATTAGGGATAATATAGAAAAATATTTCGGTTCACGTTCGTTTCGTTACGAAACTGTGAAGCGTAGGTCGATTTGGTTAAGGTCATTTAAGCCTAACTTAATTCCATTTCCTATAACATTGTTTAAAGCTTGTAATGGTAATAATCACGGCTCTGATAATTATAGCGAATATAATGGCTGGGATAATTACTGCCAAGTTACTATTAAGAATTACGAAATTGATGCAGAGCATGATAATATGCTAAAGTTTATCTGTGTTGGTTCAATATTAGAAAAACTAAAAGAGATACTATAATATATTTCGAAGGTAAGTGTTCTAATGGATATAAATGAGAAAACAGGACGGTTCGATTTGCTTGAGAGTTACGCACTCGTCTATTTATCCAATAACTATGTTATTCAGGCTGTAAATAAATATGCCAAAATTATTTTGAGGTTAGGTGAGAATCAAAAATTTGATGATTTTTGTAGTGAGAACGGAATAAATTTAAATGATTATATTTTAGAGAAAAATAATGTTCAATATTTTAAAATAAATCATATAATTGGTGAAAAAAAGCTGCCAATTGAGTGGAATGTTTTGAATAGTTTTGAATCTTCACTTGAAATATCCGGTATCGTGTTAATTGGATTTTATGAAAATGGATTTGTTAATTCCGTAATAAATAAATTAAAAGACCGGATATTTTTATATGAAAATATATTGGCAAATCTGCCTACTAATGTATATTGGAAAGATAAAAACAGTGTTTATATGGGGTGCAATAATAGATTAGCCATGTCAATGGGGCTTAAAAACAAAAATGACATTGTTGGGATGAGGGATTTTGACTTTTTGTGGTCAAAAGAAGAGGCGGAGAGTTTTATTAGTTTTGATAGACAAGTTATGAAGTATGGTTTGCCCATTACTACAGAAGATAGCTTCTGTGAACATGATGGAAAGAGGGTTATTGTGTTAACGAATAAGACACCACTTCGTGATTCAAATGGTGTTGTAGTGGGTGTTCTTGCTATATCAGTAGATATAACTGAAAAAAAGAAATTAGAAGATGAATTAATTAATGCAAAAAAAGAAGCGGAATATTCTAGTAACGCCAAATCTGAATTCATCGCCAACATGTCTCATGATTTACGCACGCCGATGACAGGACTTTTGGGGATGTTAAATAATTTATTATTTGCGACTGAGGACGTGAATAAAGCAATAACATCCGGTGAGTCGCTGACAAAAGAAAAACTTCATTTCATTCTGAATGATCTGGTAAAAACCGTCGAGTACACCGCGAGCCTGGCAAAAGAATCCGCCACCAATCTGAATCAGCTCCACAATGACATTTTAGACAACATTGAGCTGGAGTCAGGAAAGACTAAAGAAACACCGA
>JBIKMG010000048.1:0-13863 GCA_044359385.1 Coxiellaceae bacterium | reverse complement strand
AAAAAACTTTACTGCCGCCGCCGCCAGAAGTTTGATCTGATCGGTCTCTCGTACTCATTTCATCTGCTCCTATTTATTCTAAAAATAACGATTTCACTATTATAGCAGAGTATCTATTCGGGTCCTAAGAAAGAACCTAGCAACTTGCACCAGCGCAGAAGAATCGGTTAAAGTCTCGACACCAACCATCAAAAGGATCAAACATACGATGTCATCTGATTACCAACCCGCTAGCGAAGAGGCTAGAAGCCCTAATGATCGGACAGCAGCTAGTGAAGCCACTGAGCAAAAATCCGCATTTCCTGAGGTTTTTAAACTGATTCTCAAGCTCTCCTCATTGGTTGCGCTATCCTATACGGTCAGTTTTCAATTTTTTATGGTCGGCATTCTTGCTAGGTTCATTAACGAAACAGAGGCCCTAAACAGTAGCGATATCAATGGCACTTCGACAAATACAAATGAAGCCGCTGCCACATTACTCGTCACCTTGCTCAGTGCCGTCACGGTTATTGTTGGAGCTCCTTTATGTGCAACGAGTATTGTTGTCAGTCGTGATCTGGGTAAGCGACAGACCGTTGCCGCTGATACGGCGGATAACGAAAACTTAGCATCACGCATTGCCGCCAGTAACCGAAACGGCATACTATTTACGCTTTTCCTATCTCCCGCTGCCATACTTCCACTTTATTACTCTTCAGCTATTCTCGATACCCTGGGACAAACTACACCAGTAGCAAACATCGTTCAAAGTTTTTTACGCCCATATAGCTCTACAGCACCTGGACTATTTTTGTCATTGGTATTTGAGAAGATTTTTTTTAGTTTCAAACAACCGGAAGCCACAACCCTGATCGCATTCCCTATCTTTTTAGGGGCCTCCACTTTTGCAGTTCTTATGAGCCTTGGCTATGGTTTTTCACCCCTGGGGCTGCAGGGCATTTATCTGCCTTACATGATTAATAATTACTTAGTCACGGTTGCCTATGCGTTTTATCTGGGCTTCAAAAAAGAGTTCAAAGAATTTCAATTTTTTAATTTTTGTAAGCTGGGTTTGGGTCATTTTGATCAGTTGCTAGAAACCATGAAAATCGGATCATCGATTGTCGTTTCTTGCATCACTGAAGTTGCTATTTTTCTTTTACTCAGTTTGTTTGCGGGAACGATTGGTGAACCTCAATTAGCCGATTTAAATACCGTTTTACAATTATATAACTTTGCTTTTATGGTATTTGGCCCGCTGGGTGAAATCTGTAGCCAAGAAATTAGTCGACAGGTGGGGGCAAAAAATTACAAACGCGAAAATGAGTTTGCTCTGCCTAGCGCGCATGAGGTCGCTAAATATGGATTAGCAACGACAGCTATTTGTACCGCTCCCGCTTGTGCGATAGCCATTGTTATTTTTTATATCTTAAATGGTACGAAAGACCCGTTAGAGGGTGTGATGTTTCTACTCTTTGCAACGGGGATTTACTTTCATGGCTTGCGCTATAACCTCTTACAACAACAAATCGCCTTATCTGACAAAATGTATTCCTCGATTATTTCTACTGCATGCGTTTTGGGAGGGTTAGGAATCTCGGCCCTTTTAGGCTTTTTAACAGAATGGGGGTCTACAGGACTGGGGCTCGGTTATTTAGCTGGCTCAGTCTCCGGATTTGTGGGCTTACTTTTGAGATGGCTAACCTCCATCAAACCAGAAACAATGGCTGCTAGAGCAACCGAAACACCTAGAAAGAAGCCTTGCTGTTCTCGTCAAGAAGGACTGTTAGTCAGTCCTGAAAGCCTACTTCTCGGTGGAGGTGAAAGACGAAGCAGAAACCCAAGCACAGTGATCGCGTCTACGGCTGCGCTGCAAGAAACACCCGGTGCACCTTAGATTTCTCTCACCACCGCCCTTAACGCTCCCAAAAAATGGGGGGCGGCTTACTGGATACTATTGATCCAGGGCTGATCGTTCATTGTTGTCAGAAGCCGACGTGTTCTGGACTAGGCCTAGAAATCTTGCTCTCAGCCTGTGTTGCATTTCGCTCAGACCACCAGCGGCTCTTGCCGCAAGCATCGCATCGAGATCTGAAGCTTGATCGGCTGGAACTACATTATTCTCGTTATTCTCGTTATTCTCGTTATTCTCGTTATTCTCGTTATTCTCGTTATTACTTCTTCTCATGATTCGGCTCTATCCTCTTCTTTGTGTGTATTTCAATATGAATATTGATTAACTGAATAATACAGAAAAGGGTCTCCAAGTAAACTAGTTTTAGTGCTTTTTTACACATTTTTGGCGTTACACTGTTTCAAATACAGCTAAAAACAGGCTAAAAAATGAAAAGCGCGTGAATTTTTTCGCCCTGCTCTTCTGGGAAGGGGGCATTAATGAGGTAACGCCTTGGGGTTACAGCCCTTCTTGCAAGGACACAGGGGGGGTAGATACTCTTGTGTATTCGACCCAGGATCAAGGAACACTTAGCATTTTGGGCTATTTTTCTCTTTAGTCACCGAGAAAAAAATGCCACACCCTAAGATAGCTAACGTGACGACCAAGGACAACAAAGGAGGAATCTTTGCGAGATGAAAAGCATTAACGATGAAAATTTTAGCTCCTATAAAAACAAGAACGGCTGCTAGTGCATATTTTAAATAATAAAATCGGTCAATCATCGAGGCCAACGCAAAATAAAGAGCACGCAATCCTAATATCGCAAATATGTTGCTCGTGTATACCACGTAGGGGTCTTGCGTAATCGAAAAAATGGCTGGTATGCTATCCACCGCAAATACTAAATCAATAAATTCCACAAGGATTAACGATACAAAAAGCGGCGTTACAAAAAATTTTTTTACGTGGGTATTGGGCTCAGTTTTATAGACAAAAAATCGTTGACCTTCTAATTTTTCTGTTACATTCCAATGCTTTCTCATCCAAATCAACAACCGATTATCTGCCATGTCTCGTGAATGATGCGAAACAAAAACCATCTTAATGCCTGTAAAAATCATAAACGCTGCGAAAATATATAACACCCACTCAAATTGAGTAATTATTTGTACGCCCAACCCAATCATAATTCCACGCAAAACAATAACACCTAAGATACCGAAAAAAAGAACACGATGCTGATATTTCAATGGAATAGAGAGAGAGGAAAATATAAGTGAAATCAAGAAAATATTATCAAGCGACAGTGATTTTTCAACCAGAAACCCTGTCATATATTCTGAAAAGCTATCTAAGCCTTTTATAGACCATATCCACAAGCCAAAAATAAGTGCCATCACTATGTAAAAAGAACTCATCCATAGGCTCTCCTTAACACTTATTTCTCGTCCTTTTTTATGAAAGACCCCTAAATCAAGCGCCAATAAGGTGAGCACAAGACAAATAAAAACACCCCACGTCACTATGTAATTTTCCACAGTTGCCTCCATTTAAACAAGACCTCTATGCTAAGGTCCCCTTTTCTGTAAAGCAACCACTAAAATCGATAGCCCGGTGTACTTAGGTTGACGATAAAAAATTCTCGCTTGAGTGGGTCCACAATAGAAAGCAGAGACCGGTCCGTGTTGCTATATTCCTGTCATGACCAGCAAGGAGCGAAATCATCAACACAAAATCCTGTCCTGAACTCACTCTTCGTGGGTTTTTAATTGCGGCCGTCTTGACGGTTTTATTCACCGCATCCAATGTCTATTTAGGTTTGAAAGTCGGCCTAACCTTCGCGACCTCCATTCCGGCAGCTGTTATTTCGATGGGCATCTTAAGGTTCTTTAAAAATGCCTCTGTGCTGGAGAACAACATCGTCCAAACTTTTGCATCCTCCGCAGGCACTTTATCTGCGCTTGTTTTCATCCTGCCTGCACTGATCCTGGTCAAGGCTTGGATTGAATTCCCGTTTTGGCAAACTTTTTTTATCGCGTCGATTGGCGGCATTTTGGGAGTCATGTACACCATTCCTTTACGTCGTGCACTCGTTGTTGACAGCGACTTGCCTTATCCGGAGGGAACCGCAGCGGCTCATGTTTTGCTACTAGGAAACAAGAAAACAGATCTTGGCGATCACAGTCTGGTTGACGATATTAAACCCATTCGAGATATCAGTATCGCAGGAGCTCTTTCCTTTTTCTTCAGTCTTTTTAGCGGTGGATTTAAAATTTTCTCAAGCAGCTATCATTACTTTGGGAAGCTTCTTGGCTTTGTCACGGGAATAGGTTTTGATTATACGCTTGCTTTAATTGGTGCCGGGTATCTAGTCGGTATTCGTGTCGCGCTTGCCATTCTTTTAGGAATGATCATGTCTTGGCTTATCGCTGTTCCTTGGATTGGATCTCACCTGGCATTGGGAAATCAAAGCTATGAGGCCTTTGTCATGCATATTTGGGTTAGCAAGGTTCGCTTTATCGGCGCAGGGGCGATTGCGGTTGCTGCATTGTGGGCTATTTTTTGTTTACTCAAGCCCGTTTACCACGGCTTCGTCAGTGCCTTTGAGCGGATGGCGAAAAAAGCAAACCCTCTCAAAAGCGCTATTCCCGTTTATGAAAAAGACATCCCTATTTTGTGGGTATTCGCTATCTGTGTTGTACTGGCTTTTTTACTGGCCGGCATTTTTAGCTATTTTATTTCAACCTTTGCCACAATGAGTAACCCCTCTCTTATTATTGCCGTCATCGCTATTTGCGTTATCTTAACCTTGGTTATTGGATTCATGGTCTCAGCGGTCAGTGGATACATGGCTGGTTTAGTCGGATCCTCCAATAGCCCGATATCTGGGATTGGACTGCTTGCTATCATTATCATTTCGTTGCTTTTGTATTATGTTTATCATCTCAACGGTGATGCAGCGACTCATGCAGCTAAAGGCTTCATCGTCGCACTAGCGGTTTTTACGACATCTGTTGTTTTTAGCATTGCTTGTATCTCTAATGACAATCTACAAGATTTAAAAACAGGACATTTGGTTGGCGCAACTCCCTGGAAGCAACAGTTAGCACTGATTTTGGGTGTTGTGGTTGGTGCATTGGTTTTAGCCCCTGTTTTAAATAGCTTATATCAGGCCTATGGTTTTTCTGGAGCTATGCCTCATTCCGGTATGGATCCCACTCGTGCCCTCGTTGCCCCTCAAGCCACGTTAATGGCTGCCATTTCATCGGGAATTATCACACATACGATGGAATGGAGCATGCTTTTAATCGGTGTCGCAATGGGTATTGCCATTTTGATTTTTAATGGAATTCTAGTAAAATACCTAAAAACCCCTTCCATTTCCCTACTATCTATTGGTATAGGAATTTATCTTCCCGCAGAAATCAATACCATACTCATTATCGGTGGTCTCTTATCTTGGTTTTCTCATCGCCTAATTAACCGATCTTCTAATCCAGAAACCCTGAAGCATGTCGGTACGCTACTGGCTTGCGGATTTATCGTTGGGAGTTCGATCTTTGGTATCGTTCTGGCGTTTGTTATTCAAGTAACGAACAAACAATCGCCTTTGCAATGGGTTTCCCGTTCTTTTCAACCAATCGCTGAAATACTCGGTCCCCTTTTTTTTATCGCGCTCATTATCGGGTTTTATGCTTATCTTCGTAAAAGAGCTATTTAACCGCTACAGTGCCTTTTGTAATTTCGCATAATAAAATCCATCGTGATTTTTACTGGGTAACAACTGTCGGCCATAAATCGTTTTTATGGAGTCTGGGATTTGAAAACTTTTAATTTTTGCACCCACATCTGCTTGTACGAGCTTTTTAATGACCGCATCGTTTTCTGCCGGTAACACAGAGCAGGTCGTATAAACCAACGTACCGCCAGGTTGCAACAGCCGCCATAATTGTTCCAACAGTTGTATTTGTAAGTTTTGACAAAACCCGATGTCCTTAGGATCTCTACATAAACGAATTTCTGGATGACGCCGAATAACACCCGTTGCCGTGCACGGAACATCCAATAAAATTCGATCAAAAAGCTGGCCATCCCACCATTGCTGAATCTTAAGCGCATCTGCCAGGACTAAACGAACCGGTGCTTTTTGCAAACGCAACCGCTGCAAATTTTCTGTGATTTTGGCTAGCCGCTCTGGCTGAGAATCTAATGCAACCAAAACATCCAATTTAGGCTCTTTCGTTAAGATATGAGTTGCTTTGCTCCCTGGTGCAGCACACGCATCCAGTACCCGCTGACCCGGCTTCAAATCCATTAGTTCCACAACGCGCTGACCTGCTAGATCTTGAACATAGAAGAGGCCTTCAAGAAAACCAGGCAATTCAATCACACGAGCTGGGTTACTCAAGCAAACAGCTTGATTCGCTTCCTCGGGTAACACCCAGTCAATGCCTACTTGACTCAGTAACTGACAATATTCTCTCCGAGATATTCGCTCTGTTTGAACTCTTAATGTCAGTGGTGCTTGTTCGTTGTTAACAGCTAAAATACGCTCCCAGTAGTCGGGCCAGGCTACTTTTAATTCATCAATTAACCATTGTGGATGCGAAAATTGCAGCTGTGCTGTTTCACTCCATCTGGCCTCTAATTCGACTTTTTTGTTCAATGCCAAACGCAAAACCTTATTAACCAATCCACAAGCCCATATTTTACCTAAACTTTTTGCTGCATTGACGCAGCTAGACACGACGGCATACGCTGGAACATCCATGTGCCACAATTGGTACAAACCTACCATCAATAATGCTTCGATATCCGCATCTTTACTTTTTAGGGGTTTATGTACCAGCTGAGACAAACTATCGGCTAGTTGCCAATAATGGCGAACAACGCCAAAACATAAGGCATTGAGACAATTAATATCACGTTTATCCTTTAATTTTGCTTGCTCTGCGGATAAATCTTGTGAGAACGCTCGTTTATCGCGAATGGTTGAAGCTAATAGGTTGGCAGCAATTGCCCGTATATCTGTCATAATTCAGAAATGTCCGCCACAGCTGTGAATAGATTTTTCAACTGATTCAAGATAGCCAACCGATTGTCTCTTATCTTCAAGTCATCTGTCATAATCATGACATCTCTGAAAAAATTATCCACCGGCAACTTTAAACTAACTAGATCCGCCAATGCACGGGAATAGTCTTGCTCTGTCATGTGCTTATCCAGGCACTCTTTGCTCTCTTCCAGTTGAGCAACAAGCTCCTTTTCTGCCGGTTCTTTGAGCCACGCTTTTTCTATCGGTCCTTTATCTTTCACTTTATTTTTTTTCAAAATATTCACCACGCGTTTATTTGCAGCAGCCAAAAAATCGGCCTCTGGCATCGCCTGAAAAATCATAACGGCTTCAATACGTTTGGAAAAATCCAACAGCAATGGCGCCCCCGTTGCTGCCACGGCGGCAAAAACGGACAAAGAGACCCCTTGATCCAAATACCATGCACGCAAGCGATCAAATACAAAACTCAACGCATCTTCTACGGTGTTTTTATTCACCACGGACTCGCCTTGTATGGCCATTGCCTTTTTAAACAACTGAAGGACGTCGAGCGGCAGCTCAAAATCAATCATCAAACGAATAATCCCCAGCGCAGCTCGACGCAGTCCAAACGGATCTTTGTCTCCGGTCGGTTTATGGTTAATGCTCAAAAGCCCAATTAATGAATCTGTCCGGTCAGCCAAACCAAGCACGACAGAGTACAGGTCTTTGGGCAACTCATCTGTTGCAAACCGCGGCAAATAATGTCCCGCAATCGCAGCAACCACCTCTGTCGGCTCATCATCGTGTTTGGCATAGTAGCTACCCATGATGCCTTGCAAGGAAGGAAATTCGCCGACCATGCCAGTTACCAGATCACATTTACATAACCTCGCGGCTCGCCTCACTAATTTCTTATCTAATCCGAGCTTCTCGCCAATAAAGACAGCCAGTTTCTCTAACCGAACGACTTTATCGGCTACCGTCCCCAAATTTTGCGAAAACACGACGCCTTCTAGCGCTGGCAAACGATCAGCAAGTGGCGTAGCCAAGTCTTTCTGATAAAAAAACGCTGCATCCGCTAGTCGAGCAGCAATGACTCGCTCATTGCCCTGAATAACCTGTTTCGGATCCTTACTCTCAATATTACTCACTAACAAAAAAGCAGACGCTAATTTATTTTTATTGATCTGAATTGGGAAACATTTTTGATGTGACTGCATAGAGGTTATCAACACCTCCATCGGTATAGCCAAAAAACGCTCATTAAAATATCCACGCAAAATAACGGGCCACTCAACCAGTGCGGCCACCTCTTCTAACATAAATTCACTCATAATAGGCGTACCTATGCCATCTGAAGCGACTTCAAGCGCATCCTTAATCGCTTGCTTCCGACGCTTAGGTTCTACAACCACCATTGCATCACGCAACATGGTCTTAGCATAATCACGCAGCACAGGAATTTCTATCGGGCCTGGAAAATGAAAGCGGTGTCCATAACTATGCGACTGCGTTTGACAAGCAAAAAAGCACGCAGGAATGCATTCACTCCCGTAACGTAAGATCACCCACCGAACGGGCCTTAAAAAAGAGCACTCTTTGCTGCCCCAACGCATTGGTTTAGATAACACTAAGGAATCCAGTGCTTTTTGCAGCAAAAGCGGTACCAAAGCCTCTGTTTTTTCTCCCGCCACGACTCCCTCAAAAAACAGGCAGGGGCCTTTGGATGTTTCCTCACGCTTCAGTTCATCGGTACTACAACCACAAGAACGAGCAAAACCAATACAAGCCAACGTTGGGCTTCCCTGTTGATCGTATGCCGCAACCACCGAAGGGCCTCGTCGTTTTATCGGCTGACTTGCTTGCTCACTGTCTAAACCTCGAACCAATACGGCCAAACGTCGAGGCGTAAAATATCCTTCGAGGGACTCATAGCTCAAGCTTGCCTCATCTAGTTGTTTTTGTACCGCTTCAGATAAGCCCTCGGATAGGGCGGAAACTTGACCAGCGGGTAATTCTTCGCAACCTAATTCAAACAAAAGATCTTTTTTCATTCGCTTATTTCCTTTTGGCACAAAGGAAAGCCCAAGGCTTGACGTGCATCATAATAAGCTTGCGCGATTTGGTGTGATAACTTACGCACCCGTAAAATAAAACGCTGGCGCTCTGTTACAGAGATTGCTCCTCGAGCATCCAATAAATTAAAGGTATGTGATGCTTTCAACATTAATTCAACCGCTGGCAAACAACATTTTTCCTCAACTAGCATAGAAACTTGTTTTTCATAATCATCAAAATTCTTAAACAGCTGCTTTATGTCGGCATATTCAAAATTGTAGGCAGACATTTCTCGCTCATTTTGCAAAAAAATATCACCATACGTCACTACCCCAGCAGGCGTGGTTGCCCACACCAAATCATACATACTGTCTACACCCTGTAAAAATAGCGCCAGGCGTTCAAGCCCATACGTAATTTCACCCATCACCGGCTTACAGGTGAGTCCACCCACTTGTTGAAAATACGTAAACTGCGTAATCTCCATCCCATCTTGCCAAACCTCCCAACCAAGCCCCCAAGCACCTAAGGTTGGTGACTCCCAGTTGTCTTCGACAAAACGAATATCGTGCACCAACGGATCCACACCGAGCTCTCGCAATGAATCTAGGTACAGGGCTTGCAGGTTATCCGGGGACGGTTTTACGACCACCTGAAACTGGTAGTAGTGTTGACCTCGATTTGGGTTTTCTCCATATCTTCCATCCGTTGGACGACGACACGGCTGCACATAGGCCGCCGTCCAAGGCTCAGGCCCAATGGATCGCAAGAAGGTTGCTGGATGAAACGTGCCCGCACCTACTTCGAGGTCCAAAGGCTGCATCAACAAACAACCTTGCTTTTCCCAAAACTTCTGCAGCTGATGAATCATTCCTTGAAAGGTGAGAGAACCTTCCAATCGCTTTGTTTTTTCTCGGCTTTCTGCAGGCTTTTTCATGTTGGCTCTGGGGTTATTTCAACCAGATTCATTATGCCAGATTATCCTCTGAAAGCCAGAGCCCAAAGCGACTTCGCCTAAATCAATCTACAAAGCGATGATAGGATTCCTGTCTTACTCGAACTAGGAATTGCTGTCTTTTTGCTTGTTAATTTCGGCTTGCATACCCACTTGCTGCATAGAACCTGGAATTAATACGCTGTTTTCTTGCTTGGAATTGACAAAAATCAAGGCGGGGGTCCCCTCGAGCTGCAAAGATTCAGCCAACAATCTATTGGTAACCAATGCCTTTGTCACCTTTTCAGAACCGATGTCTTGACCGAGTTTTTTCATGTCACAGCCCGCTTTTTTAGCAATCGCCAAAGCCTTTTCTTCTGTCATCGGATTATCTAACGCTAATAACGCTTCGTGCACAGGCCAATATTTACCTTGCAAATTCGCAGCCAACGCAACTTTTGCAGCAAATTCGGAGCTTTGTCCAAAAATAGGAAACTCTTTAAATAGAACCCGCAGACCAGGATTTGCCTTAACTAACGCCTCTATGGGTCGTTGTATGTTTTTACAGTGTCCACATTGATAGTCAAAAAACTCAACCAGATAAACAGTCGGCTCTTTTGCACCGATAGCAGGTGTATTGGGGTCTGAAAAAAGTGCCACTTTATTCGATTGAATGATTGTTTCCTGCATTTTTTTTCTTGCCGCTACTTGCTTAGCTTTCAATACTTCTGCTGCTTCTACCAATATTTCAGGATTGCTGAGCAAATAATTTTTAATGATCTGATCTATTTGGTCCCTTTGGGCAGCGCTAAACACTACTACGCTTGCTTTTTTAACCGCTACATTTTCGGGCGCCGCTGCCAAAGACAAGGATGCCGCCCCCAACAGAACAGATGCTCCAAACAGATATTTTGTAATGATTTTCACGGCCACTCCTTAAAGCAATTGGCAACCAAAATGGTCACACGTAGTAACCGTCATTCTAACAGATCGATCTTTCGGTCGTCTAGCTGACACAAGAACTAGGCGCCCTGTTCTAAAATTCGCTGCTTTAAGCGTTGCATTGCTTGCTTTTCAAGTTGGCGCACACGCTCTGCAGAAACACCATACTCCGCTGCCAATTCTTGTAATGTGGTTTTGGCATCTTCTTTTAACCATCGCCGAGAAAGAATATCGCGTGCCCTGGGGTCTAACGTAGCCAGCGCCATTTGCAAACTCAACAAACGAGAAGACCCTTCCATTTCCACAGAAAGCTGCTCATCCGGCTCAGCTTGTAAATTGGTCAAATAATTTTCAGGGCTTCTCCATGACTCTTCATCATCGTCTTGCGCATGAAAAGATTCATCAACACAGCTTAAGCGCTGTTCCATTTTTGAAACCTCTTGAGCAGTGACTTTTAATATATCTGCCACCGCTTTTGTTTCTTCTTCGCTAAACCAGTTCCTTTGTTTCGCAAACTTACGAATGTTAAAAAATAACTTCCTTTGTGCCTTTGTTGTTGCGATTTTCACCATACGCCAATTACGAAGCACAAACTCGTGAATTTCAGAACGAACCCAGTGAATAGCAAAAGAAACCAAGCGAACACCGACAGTTGGATCAAAGCGCTTAACTGCTTTCATTAAACCGATATTTCCTTCCTGAATTAAATCAGCCATGGGTAGTCCATAACCATCGTAACCTCGCGCAATACGAACGACCAAGCGCAAATGCGACATAATCAATCGTTTGGCTGCCTCAATATCATTACCCGACCGCAATCTTTGTGCTAAGGCCTGTTCTTCTTCTAATGTCAGCATGGGTATCTTATTCACCCGATCAATATAAGCACTCAGGCTTCCAACGGCTAGCTGGCCCTGCATTGCCTGTAAGCTACTTCCCATGAGTCTCACCCTCTCTTTATCGTGTTCGATCTCTTATCAATTGCACACATTACACCCAATATTCTACCACCTTCGAAAAGTCGATACTACTAAACAGGGAAAATTTATTTTGTACTTATTTCTGCTCGTGGACGAACTCGCCAACAAGCCAGGCGTGCACCAAGAACCCCAAGAAAGCTCGCAACCACAACCACGTAAAGTGAATCTAGAACAGAAAGCCCATGCATCTTAAATGAACTGCCGTATAAAAAAGCCACTTTATCAACCGCAGAACCCAAGTAGAACTCTAAAAGAAAAAGAATAATACAAGCAATCACCCCCCCTCCTAAGCCCAACCAAAGACCACGATATAAAAAAGGCCGTCTTATAAATCCCGCCGTTGCACCAATCAGTGATAAAACATCAATATCTCGACGATGACGCATTAAGTTAAGCCGAATCGTGTTACTCACAATCAACAACACCCCTGCGCTGAGTAAAAAGGCCAAGTAGTCCGTCAATTTTTCTCCCATCTCTAAAATAGCTAACAATCTTTCTACCCAACGCATATCTAACTGTACAAAATCAACGCCCTCTAAATTTTCTAACTGAGTCTTTAGTGATGCCAAGGATTTTTCGTGAATAGCTGTTTTCTCGGGGCGAACCACGAGTACTGTCGGCAATGGATTCTTCGGTAGCACCTGCTCTAAATCTGTTAGTTGCGTCACCGACTGCAGGTGCCTAAGCGCCTCTTCTGGCGTGATAGTCTGTGTGTTCTCGACGCCTTCAAGTTTTTTTATTTTACGCTGTAGTGCTTGCTGCTGCGCTTCCGATTGTGGCTGTAAATAAACAGACAGCGTTGGAACATTGCCTTGCCAACTCGTATTTAATTGTTTGATGTTACCTAACACTATCGCCAACACACCAGGAAGAGCGAGTGCTATTGCAATAATCAACCAAGCCAACAAACTACTGACTGGTTTAAGATAGATCTCCTCTAGGCTGAAAAATGCAGCTTGTCTATGGCCCTGTAGTCTCGCCGAAAATGCTTTTTTTTTCATGCTATTTACCCCCACCAACCAAACGACCATCTTCCAACGTCAAAATACGATACGGCAATGAAGTAATTAACGACAAGGCGTGCGTCGCAATAAAAACTGTCACACCTACTTCATGAAAGGAGGCAAACAAGGCCATGATTTCTTCTGCTAACTCAGGATCTAAGTTTCCCGTTGGCTCATCGGCTAATAAAATTGCCGGTTTATGCACAATAGCGCGCGCTATGCCAATGCGCTGCTGCTCTCCACAGGATAACTCATGAGGATAGGAGTCCACTTTCTTGCGTAAATTGACTTTATCGAGCGCTGCCATCACGCGTTTTTGAATATCTTGCGCCGGCCAACCCAAAATAATCAGCGGCATAGCCACATTATCAAACACTTTTCGACCCGGAAGCAGCGCTGGATGTTGAGAAACAAAACCAATTTGACGCCGAATGAATGGTGTATGCCGCTCTCTAACACGAGCAAGGTCTCTTTTTCCCAAAAATACCTGACCCGTACTGGCTTTCTCTATGCACAAAATTAATTTCAATATCGTGGTTTTTCCCGCCCCCGAATGCCCTGTTAAAAAAACCATCTCGCCAGGAGCCACGACAAAATCAACCTGATTCAAGGCCATATGATTCGAATACCGCTTACTGACTTGTTGAAAATGAATCATTTGAACCTCTCTCTCCCTATTGCTCTGGAAAATCTACTGCCAATATATCACAAGGACTACCATCGAACACAATATTAGCCACTCAACTCAACAACCTGTGGGTAACTAGGCCTTCGGTTTTGTGGATAACTTGTGGCTATTTTCGCCTCTTTTTATCCGACAACTACTTACCCACAATCTACTCATCCTATAAAAGCAGCTTAAGCGCTGGTTCTATACAGCCCCTAACATAAAGCAACCTATTGATTTCATAATTGAAATATAGTTATCCCCAGAAAAGTGGCGTACTATCATTATCATCATCATTTTATATATATTATGTTGTTAGTGATTCATCGTTAAAGACATCAGAGGACTCCCTGATCTTGAAAAG
>JBIKMG010000006.1:0-44722 GCA_044359385.1 Coxiellaceae bacterium | reverse complement strand
CTCAATGTTGCATACATCTGCTTCAAACGCCGATGCTCCTTTTCCAAAGCCTTTAAACGCTTTACATCAGCCGAACTCATCCCGCCATACTTTGCTTTCCATTTGTAGTAAGTGCTTTCACCAACACTGTACTTCCTTGATAGCTCAGACACCGATAAGAAAACTTCGCCAGCTTTTAAAAGCTCAATGATTTTCGCTTCGCTAAATATCTTTTTTTTCATAGTAGCTCGTCCTTTGTTTTAAGCCTTTAACATTGGCTCGTAGTTTAACAAATGACTCTACATCATGCCTGGGGAATTATAGGGGAGTATTACCAATCCTTTGCATTACGGCAGCCTGCTAATGACGTTATCTATAACGAATTGATAGGCTTCGTCGAAATTCCAATGCAACTTCGATGGCAATAGCAGGCTTATATCTACATGAAAATCACGATTATCTTTTTTCTGCTCAAGATTTTTTATAAACTCTTCTCGCGAGATTTGCACATCGTTATAAGCGCAATACTTTGCAAAAATATCAAAAACTCGATTTAGGTTAATCAATTCATTTGTTGCTACATACCATATATCAAATAAATCTCGTCCTTTACGACGTTGATACAACGCACGTAATTTAGTCGCCATCAGCTCATCCATTTCGTAAGTAATAATATCCGCTGTCCCCTTGAACCAATCTGAATCCATAGAGAAAGGAACCTTTTTTAACGGAAGCACTTGAAAATGTTCGGTAGTATTGATTTCGATTTTTAATTTTGATGCAGATTTGTTTATGGATTCATATTTGTAAATCAGCTTTGCGCTTCTTTGAGTAATTTTCCATTTAGGATCCCCTAACCATGGTTTGAGCACCTCACGAATTGCATTAATTGTTTGACCGATTGGGTCAGCGTTTTTCTGCACGAAATCGATATCCTCACTATACCTAGACGGCGGGTTAATAAATAATTTGTTGAGTGCCGTACCACCACGGAAAACTAGAGCATCTTTGATATGTGGATCGTTATATAAATCTACTAACGCTCTGCTTATAATGAGATCTTGTTCAATTTGGTCTGGTGTTTGCCATTTAACATGATTAGACCAGTTTTGTATAAAAATATTTGGGATCATAAATCGCTCTCAATTTCAGTGTTTTCTATTATTTTCCATCTCTTGGATCTCGGGTAACCCATTTTTTCTATTTCAGAAGCAATGGGTATGTAATATTTCATCTTTCCCTTTAAAAAAACTTCTAAAGTTTCGATGATTTCAGTTTTTTTATCTTCATCCATGACATCAATCTTCTCTAAAATATAACCAATACGTTGTAGTTGATATCTAGCATTGATCTTTTCAGCAAGCTCTATCAATTTACCCGGATCTATGGCTTCGGCTAATTCAGAAAAAACAGTTGCTATGTGATTAAGTCCACCCGCATGAGAAGGGTAATTGAGTAAATCGATTGCAGTGAGCTCAGGTGATGCAACTTTAAGATAGCCAGTATCCAGAACGAAATCTTGAGTTGGAAGTCCAGAGATTGAATTTTTGTAAATAAACGCTATTTCAACATCACCAAAAACCAAATTACTGCTCATCCTTTTATTCAACATGACCTGGAATCTAGCGGGTTTTTGATGGGTCGCTCCATGAAACAACCCTGCTGATAACAGAGCAACATAATAATCGGTATTTAAATGCTTCATGAGTATGGGAATAAGTTGTTCTGCGGGTATACAACCGTATGTTTGATATTCAGGAGGCACAATGACATAAAAAGCTTTAGCGGGTGATACAAGGTCACCACTTTGAATAAGGCGATATAAAGCCACCCTGGCATAATTGCGAGATACTTTGAATTCCTCCAAAACCTCTTCAATAGTGAAGGCCCGTTTACCATATTTCCTGAGCTGTTTTATATAAGATTGTAGATTCATATGATTGCCATGCTTCCAAAATTACAAATAGTGTAATTATAAGAACATGATATATCTATTTTCAGGAGAGCGCAAGCAAAATGGTTGATTTTTTGTGTCAGCATGTATCTATAATTACTCATAATGTAATTATAGATACATGATAAACTTAAAACACGCCAGTAATAGCTGAAGTTTGCCAATATATGATTAGGCATGTGACTAAAGTTACAAATAATGTAATTATACGGACATGTTAGCTCTAAAAAAGTGTGTAGGTAACTGTAATTTAGCGATTATGATCAATATGTCCTTTAAGTTACGAATAATGAAACCTAAAGGACATGAATGCGTCTAGCGTGTCCTAAAAGTGTCATATTTCGTTATTTTAAGGACATCGTAAGCGTATTTTAAATAATCAACTTATTATCGAAAACCTCAAAATCGATAATAGCGGCATTTCTTATCACCACGTATGTTAATAACTGGTAGCATTATTATCGAAATCTGCTAGAATCCTCGCCGGTGAAGTTGACATTCCCCGCCCATTTTGGAGGTGGTTATTTTAAAGAATGCTAACCTCCGCCAGCTTACAGCGCTCGAACTTTTTGGGCGGCACGCCAGAAGTGAGGTAGAGCTAGGAGTCTCTCACGAAGCTTTAGCGTAGTGAGGTTGTATAAGTTATGCATATGTTTATTTTCTAGAATTATCAAATGGCAATATTAATGTTTTCATCTGATACACGCGCTCATTCTTGCATCTTGAAGTGCAATCGGTATATAACCAGGTTTTAAATGAGTTAACTGCTATAGTGCTTTAATTTATCTAAGACAAACGCCTCAAAAGAAAAAATAGCAGGATTATTTTCATTACGCTTAAGTAAAGAAATATGGGTATCGCTGAGCACTGGAAGAAGAGTATTCTTTAATGCTTGCAACTGATTTGGGATCATTATTTTTGGGAAAACTGTAATCCCTAACCCTGCTTTTACAGCTGCTATTGTCCCATTATAGCTAGGGCTACTAAATACTACTTGCCATTTTATATTTGCATTTTCAAGTGCGGTGATTGCTCTTGATCGATATACGCAAGGTTGAGGTGAAAGAACCAGCGGCAAGGGTTTTTGATTCCCAGAAAATGTAGAGAGTAAATTTTTATCGCCTACCCACTCAAGTTTTTCAGACCACACATCTATACCATTAGGAAAATCTTCTGGCATGCTCATTTTGACTAAAACCATGTCAAATTCATTTTTTTTAAAACGCTCAAATAAGTTAATAGTTAGATCGCATTCAATATTAAGGAAAATACCCGGATGGATGCGTACAAAATCGACTAAAACATCAGCCAAAAATTTGGTTGCAAAATCTTCAGGTAAACCAAAACGAATCTCACCTTTTAAATTCGGCGTTTTAAAACGATCAATGACTTCAAGATGCATCGCTAATATTTTTTGTGCGTACTGTTCAAATATGTGACCCTCATTCGTTAAAACAAGATTTTTTCCTCTAAGGATAAGAGATTTTCCAACTAAATGTTCTAGTTTAGCAATTTTTTGACTGACTGCAGACTGCGTACGTCCAATTCGCTCGGCAGCTTTCGTAAAGCTACCTGTCGATGCAACAGATAAAAAGCATTGTAACGTTATAGTGTCCAGTGACATAAGATAAACTTATTCCTCAGATTAGAAATATTAATTTTTCTAATGGTATTTAATCGGATATGATTAGTCAATCAAAAAGCATTTGCCTTGAAGAGGATAAGTCAATTAGATTTTGAAACAGATGGCATCCTTGTAATATGTTTTTTGAAAAAACAGGAGAGAATAATGTCATCCACTAAAATTTCATGTCTGTTTCACGTGGATTCGCTATCCATCATGATGATTTTTTTGGTTGTTTTTATTGGGATTGTCGTATATTTCTTTTCAAGAAGATATATGAAAGGAGATTATTTTTATCGACAGTTTTCTATTAATATATTGATTTTAGTAGGTTCTGTTACTTTGCTAACTATTTCAGATAACCTAGTTTTGTTTTTAAGTGCCTGGTTTTGCTGCAATCTGAGTTTAACCCGATTAATTGTCCATAAATCAAAATGGGAGGCTGCTAAAGCATCCGGTAAGCTTGCGGTTAAAAACTTTATTCTTGGGTTTTCATTTATTCTATTGGCATTTGCTATTCTCTATGAAGCAACAGGAAGTCTTTCTATTCAATATATTGTCCACAATACAAATAATTATGCCTATACATTTATCGCATTAATCCTATTGTTGATGGCAGCTATGACACAATCGGCTATTTTCCCATTTCACCGTTGGCTTATAAGCTCACTGAATTCACCGACCCCTGTGTCAGCTTTAATGCACGCTGGGATTGTTAATGGAGGAGGGTTTTTATTGGCTCGATTCGCTCCACTTTACTTTAGTATTCCTGAAATTTTGAATTTCATTTTTATATTTGGATTCTTAGGTGCATTATTAGGGTCTTTATGGAAATTAATGCAGCATGATGTAAAGCGTATGCTTGCATGTTCAACTATGGGACAAATGGGTTTTATGTTTGTGCAATTTGGCTTGGGATTTTTTGCATCCGGCCTAGCCCATCTTTTTTTACATGGTATGTTTAAAGCTTATTTGTTTCTTGCTTCCGGTAGTGCCGCTCAAGAAAAGAGACTTGACCTTGGTTACCCGCCTCGGTTGATTTGTTTTTTATGCTCTTTGGCATGTGGTGCTTTGGGGAGCTATATTTTTTCGATAATAAATAAAAAAAATTGGCTTCCTTCAGACACATCTTTGATCACTACTGGAATTGTTTTTATTGCTGGCGCTCAATTAGCTTTAACGGTTTTACGTGGAGCTTCTTTTAAAAAATTACCACTCGCAATGTTTGTGACTTCAGTAATGGCAATGCTTTATGGAGCAATCGTTTGTTTTTTTGATTTTATTTTATCGTCATTAGAGCTAATTAAGCCTCAACCGCTGGCTATATTTCACGTCATTTTTTTAATTATTTTAGCGCTTTCATGGTTGTTCATTTTATTTTTTAGATATTCAAGTTACAACAGTAACTTACCGAATTGGATCATGTTCTCTTATGTCAAAGCTATGAACAATAGCCAGCCACATCCTGATACGATCACTGCCTATCGCAAGGGGTACGATTATGTATAAAGAAAAAAATAAAAAATTAGAGCCTAATTTAAATTTTAAAGATAGCAATGTATCGGGTAATGATTTTCATAATCTGATGACAGAAAGTTGGTCTAAGATCGCTCCATTTTGGCCGCTTAAAAATATCATAGCTGTCAATCCACTTAAAGGCTTCGAAGATCAGCCAATTGAGAAAGCTTTGTTAGAAGGTGCTGTATTTTTCGAACAAAAAGAATTTCCAAAACCCATGCAATTAATTAACAGAGAAACGATTAAATGGTTACAAGCCTTTTTGGATGAAGGCCAAGCCACTATCGGTATGCCACTTCGAAAAAACGGTCTTTATAAAGCATGGAGAAAACTTGCCTATTTCGATAAAAAACTTCATGATGGAAATGTTAAGAAAAAAAAATGGATATTAGGGTTGTCAGAACATCCGGAAATTGCAATAAAAGAGTGTCTTTTGAAGCTCAATATTCCAAAAGAAAGCCAATCCATATTTATGACTTTGATGCTTACCACTTTGCCAGGTTGGGCGTCTTACATTAAATATCGTACTAGTTGGACAAAAGGAGAATCATTGCATCCTCATCCTGTTTCAGAATTAGATTATATGGCGGTCAGACTCATTATCACCAGCCTTCTCTGGAACGAGGCCGTTGAGCTTATTCAATGGTATCAAAAAGCTAAGGAGTGCCAAATAAAAAAAATTAGTCCGATCAAGATCATAGAAAAAAATGAAGCTGACTATCTCCATGAGCTATTAAGAAAATTAAAGTCACAAAAAATAGCGGAATCAACTGTTCCCGATGCACAAATAGTTTTTTGCATTGATGTGCGTTCAGAATCTTTTAGAAGAGCATTAGAGAGTCAGGGGCATTATGAAACTTTTGGGTTAGCAGGTTTTTTTGGGATTCCTGTGCGTATAAGCAACACGATTACAGGAGAATTATACGCATCATGCCCAGTTTTGTTGGAGCCAAAAAACACAGTTAATGAATCACCAGACTCGAGTCAAATTTGCATTAAAAATAGTCAAGGATATAAAAACCTAAATGTATTAAAGGGATTTTATCAGTCGCTCAAATATAATTTCGCAACCTCATTTGCATTGGTAGACCTACTTGGTTTGGCTGCTGGTTTTTGGATGGCATTGCGCAGTATAACTCCTGCTCTAGCGATTAAATGTCATGCATTCATTACCCAAAGAATTCGCCCTAATGTTTCGTTCACTCCTTCATTGGAAAATATTTCTTTTTCAGATCAATGCGAGTTTGCTAAATCTGCGCTAACGACAATGGGGCTGATAAAAAATTTCTCATCTTTAATCGTATTTTGTGGGCATGGTAGCTCGACACAAAACAACGCTTATGCAAGTGCTCTAGATTGTGGTGCATGCGGCGGCCGTCATGGCGCTAGTAATGCAAAAATTCTTGCTAAGATTTTAAATAGAAAAAAAGTGCGAGAACATCTTAATCAGGTAGGAATTTTCATTCCTAACTCCACACATTTTTTAGCAGCAGAACACAATACAACTTCCGATGAGGTTGAAATTTATTGTTCTGATACAAAGGACATTGCTGTTGAAAATAAAATTAAAAATTTAAAAAATGATCTTAAGAACGCTGGCGAAATAAATAGTCAAAGACGAGCTAAAGAGATGGGATTTTATACGGATAAAAAGAAAAGTGCAAAGCACACAAAACTGAGGAGTATTGATTGGGCGCAAGTTCGCCCTGAGTGGGGGTTGGCTCGAAATGCTTCTTTCATCGTAGGACCTCGCGATAGGACTAAAAATATGGATTTCGAAGGACGAGCGTTCCTTCACTCATACGATTATCGCCAAGATCCAGATGCAGCCATATTAACATTAATTTTAACTGCGCCTATGGTCGTTGCCCAATGGATTAATAGTCAATACTTGTTTTCTACACTAGATAATGTTGCATATGGCGCTGGCAGTAAGGTTACTAAAAATATCACTGGAAAAATCGGTATTATGCAGGGTAATGCAAGTGATTTGATGACGGGGCTCCCATTGCAATCAGTCTGCATCTCAGACAAACAGGCGTACCATGATGCTGTGAGGCTTATGGTAATTGTTTACGCACCTGTTAGGTTTATCGATAAAATTATTGAAAATCAATCTGTTCTTAAAAATATTTTCCGTAATGGTTGGGTGCTAGTTATATGTATTGATCCGGAAAACACCCATAATCATTATTTTTTAGATCGGAATTTAAAATGGAGAAGGTAAGGCTGTGCCTCCTGCCAGGGATTAGACACCCGTTAAGGAACGTTAATTTCATCAGTCTTCCACTCATCTCGTATAAAAAAGGAAAAAGGATCGCCTTCAAAAAATTGAGCATTACTGGTTCGAGTTGTTATCCGAACCAACTTGAGTTTTTTTAGTGTGATCATTTTTTGAATTATTTACTGATTTGTTGGTGTAAATGAGCGGATCAATATTTAGCCACATTGTCATCATCTGAGAGATAGGTTATCGATGTAATCCATCGATATAAAACCATTGCCCTTCTACTTTTTGAAATTGACTGACTTCATGGATAATACCATCCTGATTGTTATCCCGAAAGTGAGCTGCAAACTCGACGACACCAATATCACCCTGCTCTTGAGTTCGAATCACCTCCAGTTTTGTCCATTGCATAAACGGTGCAGCTTGTTTCGCAGCGACAAGATTAAATGCTTTGGCAGCTTCTCCACTCATGGTTTTAGCCAGATAAGAAAATTGATGCTTTGAAAAGGCCGTGTATCGTGAACGCATGAGTGCTTCTGGAGTTGGTGCGATTTGCTTGCCGGTTAGATAGGGTTTGCAGCAGTTTGCGTAGAATTTATTAGAGCTACAGGGACAAAGTTTAGGCATTTAGGTATCCTCTTGGAAAAATAAAAGCAGAGTATTTCCTTATCTTCTTTAAACGGCATGTGAATCATAGATGCATTATTTTTGAAATAATTCGATTCTCAAGGCCTTATTTTGCTATAGAGTGATACGGTACTTGCCAAAAAAAGTCAATTTCAGGTGCTTCGAAAAAGAAAAGGTATCGAGTGATTCTCAAATAAAATAAAAAATGTCCGTCGAATAGTTGATTTACAATCAGAAACTTGTAAAATTCTCATAAATAAGAATAAAACGAGCATGCAATGGGTTGACTGATCCTAATAGATTGGCACCGTTGAAAATTAAGGGCAACGGATCCTTCAGATGTGCATGAAAATCATAAGAGTGTTGATGATGAATATAGAAAATAAAAGTGGCTTTTTTTTGATTCTGTGGATCGTGGGGCTGATACTAATTGGCTCAATCATCGGTTCTTTAACGACTTCGGAGATTACCACGTGGTATAGCGTTTTAAATCGCTCACTTCTGACGCCGCCAAACTATGTATTTCCGATTGTTTGGACTATTTTGTACGCTGCTTTGGGTGCTGCTGGTTGGTCTATTTGGCGTTCATCTTCTTTTTCTCAGATAAAAACGATCAAAGCGTTGTATCTCATCCAACTGATATTGAACTGGAGTTGGACCCCGTTATTTTTCCATTATCACTTAACCGAAGTTTCGCTCATCATTTTGGGCGCTATGGATATTTTAGTCGGCACGCTCATTGGTTTTAGTTACCGAAAGGTAAGGTTAGGGTCGATACTGATGATCCCGTATTTAGCCTGGATTCTATTGGCCACCTACTTAAATTTTTACATATGGTGGTATAACTAACCATCGATGTGCTGGGTATATTCGTCTATTCATGGCTGTATTGTCATGAATCATTCCGATTGACAAGGGATGAGAGTCTTCAGAAAACCGGGTCAAGATCTTAATGATGCACAGTGTCTGTCGTTCCTCCCCGGTTTCTTGAAGCGAAGATGAAGCATAGGTATTTTTGTGGCCATTTATTGACCAATTTGGGGTATTTATTTTCAAGTATAGAATCCATGGTAACGGACGCTAAACTTCGTTAAAATCATTATCTTGTTATTTCTCCAGGAGTTCGAGTCATGATTCAAGTATCCAATAACCCGGTTCAAGCAGATAGCGAATTGTGGAGTGCCTGGCAGAAAGAGCGTCAGCGTCAAGAGGAGCATATCGAACTGATTGCTTCTGAAAACTATACAAGTCCTAGCGTACTTCAGTTGCAAGGCTCTGTTTTAACAAATAAATATGCCGAAGGTTATCCACATAAACGCTATTATGGTGGCTGTCAATTTGTGGATGAGATAGAGATTTTAGCGATTGAGCGCGCTAAAAAGCTTTTTGGTGCTGATTATGCGAATGTACAGCCCCATGCAGGTTCTCAGGCTAATATGGCTGCGTATCAGGCATTGATATCACCAGGCGATACGTTATTGGCGATGGACTTGAATAGTGGTGGACATTTAACGCATGGTTGCCCCGTTAATTTTTCAGGCAAGCTATATCATTGTCTTTCCTATGGTTTGGATGAAAAGGGTGTGATTGATTATGCGACAGCAGAGAAATTAGCGAAAAAGCATAAGCCAAAATTGGTTGTAGCTGGTTTTTCTGCGTATTCAGGAATTGTCGACTGGCAGCGGTTTAGAGAGATAGCAGATAGCGTGGGGGCATATTTCATGGTGGATATGGCACATGTGGCAGGTCTGGTGGCTGCCGGTTTATATCCTTCGCCTGTGCAGATTGCTGATGTGGTGACTTCAACGACGCACAAAACGCTACGTGGTCCTCGCTCTGGCATTATCTTAGCAAAGTCTAATCCAGAGATTGAAAAAAAATTAAATTCGGCTGTATTTCCTGGCTTACAGGGAGGTCCATTAATGCATGTGATTGCGGCTAAAGCAGCAGCATTCCAAGAGGCGATGCAACCTGAGTTCAAAACATACCAGAAGCAAGTCCTGAAAAATGCGGTGAAATTGGCAGATAGTCTCAAGCAGCGAGGTTATAAAATTGTATCAGGTGGAACACAAAACCATATGTTTTTAATTGACTTGAGTGGGAGTGAGTTAACAGGGAAGGCAGCAGAGGTAGCGCTTGGATTGGCAAGCATCACGGTAAATAAAAACTCTGTTCCAGGTGATGAGCGTTCACCCTTTGTAACGAGTGGATTGCGTGTGGGTACTCCGGCTGTTACAACGCGCGGATTTAAAGAAGCAGAAATAGAGTGCTTAGGTAATTGGATCGCTGACATTTTGGACGACGTGATGGATACAGAAATTCAGCAAAAAACTAAGGTGAAGGCACATGATTTGTGTTCCCGTTTCCCCGTTTATCCGTCCGATATATTATAGCAAGGAGAGCTTATGTATTGCCCGGTTTGTGGTATGACCGATACTTCTGTTGTGGATTCACGGGTTGTTTCAGAAGGCGCCCAGGTCCGTCGTCGCCGTGAGTGCAACGATTGTCGATTGCGCTTTACCACCTATGAGGTGGCTGATATGACCATGCCACGAATTATTAAGCGAGATGGTCGTCGTGTAGCGTTTGATTTAGAAAAATTGCGTTATGGTTTGTCGCGCGCGCTAGAAAAACGACCAGTGACAGCTGTGGATTTCGATGCGACGTTAGCGAGACTGTTGCAGCGTCTTCGCGCATACCCGGATCAAGAGGTTGACTCACAAAAAATGGGTGAGTGGGTGATGGATGAGTTAAAGGAGTTGGATCAAGTCGCCTACGTACGGTTTGCCTCTGTATACAGAAGTTTTCAGGATATAGATGCATTTCACGATGAAATCATGCGTCTTAGAAAAGCGGTACAGGAGACCGAGTAACCACGCGCAAGTCAGGTAAAGTAAAAAAGTAGTCATAGAGGCGAGTCAGAGGGACGTTTTTATGTTCACTGAGAATTTGAGTAAAAGCAGAGGAAAAGATGATAAAAAAAGCACACCCTAAGCGATTAGCTCGCTCTGTAGCGGTCCAATTGATGTATCAATGGCAGTTGAATAATGCCCCAATCGAAGAGTTAAAAAAAGAAAGTATCGCTTTAATGGAGCCAAAAACAGATGTGGATTATATGGAAGTACTTTTAGGGGGTGCAATTGAATCATTAGAAACGATCGATGCACTATTGGTTGAGCACGGATCCCGTCCGCTTAGTCGCTTGAATGCGATTGAGTTGGCTATTTTGCGTGTAGCTACCTATGAGTTAAAGGAGCAGCCAGCGGTTCCTTATAAGGTTGTTGTGAATGAAGCTATAGAAATTGCTAAAGAATATGGTTCACCAGAAGGTTATAAATACGTAAATGCAGTTTTGAATGCGATGCTGCATCATTTAAGGGAGCAGGAGCGCGCAGAATAAGCCATAATAGTAGGAGTTTCAGGCGAACATAAAGCCATCCATTGTGCTCAGTTCAAAGAGTTGCTGATATACGTCACACGTTTGAAAAGAGTAGCGATGCATTGTAGGGTTTATGAATAGAGAAGGGAGTCATTGTGAAACACATGAGTCGGTCGGATCTCGTTGCTTTTTACCAATCTCAGCCTGCCAGGCATGCGGTTAAAACCAGTATTGCAGCTGTGTTGACTATTATTATTTATCAGTATTTTAATTTGCCAAACGGATATTGGTCAACTATTTCGGCCTTGGTGGTCATGCAGTCTAATATAGATACAGGTAGTTTAGAGATGACATTAAGAGTGGCATCTGAGCGTTTAGTCGGAACTATCTGTGGTGCTGTAGTGGCCTTATTGGTGTTATTTCTTCTTGTCCTGAATCAAGAGGAGATGATAGTAGTTATTTTTATAATTATATTTGCATTTACGTATATGACCAAATTTTACAAAGGTTTTAATTTGGCAGGAGTCACCGCGTTAATTATCTTATTGTTGTCAAATCATGATTCAATCATGCATAGTTTTGCGTTCATTCGAGTGACTGAAATTTTGTTGGGTGTGGTTGTTGCTGTTGTTGTGACAATTTTTGTTTGGCCTTATCGCATATCGGATCATCTGAGTAGTAGGCGATTGGCTCGAATTTCAAAACTGCATGAGTTATGGATGCAGTTGATAAATCGAAAACCGCATGAACAAAAAGAAGCGTTAGTTGCCGTATTAAAAGATATTGAAGCTGATTTGGAGCTTGTAAAAGTAGCGAAAAGGGGGATTAGACAAAAACAACGCGAGCTTTTAGAATTAGAAGAAAGGTTGGTGAGTTCATTTCGCCGTCTTAGTTTGTCGTTTGTTAAGTTACCGAAAGTGTATTGGGAGTTTCCTCCTTTACAGGAAGCAACCATTCAACTCATGCAACATCTATCTGAAGTTATTGAGAAATTGTCTCAAGGTGGTAGTGAATTGAATGTGAATTTCATGCTAGAAAAAGATTCAGAGCGTTACGAAAAAGCCTTTGATGGTTTCCGTAGCGCTAGAAGACACGCAGGTGAAGCGAATTTTAGCTTAGATGAGAGCTATCAGCTGATTAATACATACCATGCGTTGCAGCGTTGTGCTGAAAGGATTGGTTATTTTTCAAGGTTATGTTGATGTTTGGATCGAAACGTTATTCGTTAATCACAGCAATGCCATAAAATTTTGTACCTAAATCAATGCGAGGGCGATTATTTTTCAGTCGCCAGCGATTGGTGTCGCGTAAGGAATAAACACAGCCACAGTATTCTTGTTGATAGAAGTTTTCTTCTTTAGATAAAGAAATCATCCGAGCAGAACCACCGCCTTTTCGCCAGTTGTAGGTCCAGTAAGTCATGTTGGGATATCGTGCTGCTGCACGTTCGCCACAAGCATTAATCTGCTCCATATCCTTCCATCGAGAAATAGCGAGAGTTGAGCTGATGACGGAAAAATCATTTTCTTTAGCATATAACGCAGTTCTTTCAAAGCGCATATCAAAACAAGCTGTGCATCGGATTCCACGTTCAGGTTCGTCTTCTAATCCAGTCACTCGCTCAAACCAATTGTCTTTATCATAATCCGCATCAATAATCGGAACGCCGAGTTTATCTGCGTAACGAATATTCTCGTTCTTACGGATCAAGTACTCTTTTTCAGGGTGAATATTGGGGTTATAAAAATAAATTGTGTAATCGATTTCAGCCTCGACCAATGACAGCATGATGTCACCAGAACAGGGTGCACAGCAGGAATGAAGCAGTAGTTTGTCTGCACAGTTGGGGAGTATCATAGTGTCAAAGTTATTCATAGTTTTCTGATCGGTCAATTAAATTTGATAATTGCAGTGCAACATAAGTCAACAGAGCGATAGCACTAATGCGGTTGTGTCATTTTTTTGATATCCATGGCTGCATTAAAGGCAGCTTCATCGAGATAGCCTAATTTTAAGCAGGCAGCTTTTAGCGTGATATTTTCCTTCAGTGCCGTTTTGGCAATGGTAGCTGCTTTGTCATAACCAATGATCGGATTTAAGGCAGTGACTAAAATCAGTGATTGATGCAGGTGTAATTCAATGCGTTGTTCATTTGGTCGGGTATCAACGATACAGTGATCAGTGAAGCCATGACACATGTCTGTTAGCAAAGCGATGGACTGCATCAAATTGTAAATGATGACTGGTTTTAGTACGTGTACTTCAAAGTTGCCCTGCATGCCCGCGATTGTGATCGTGGTGTCGTTACCGATTACTTGCGCGCAAACCATGAGCATGGCTTCACTTTGAGTCGGATTGGTTTTTCCGGGCATGATAGATGAGCCAGGTTCGTTTTCTGGTAAAAGTAATTCACCAATCCCGCAGCGTGGACCACTGCCTAGCCAGCGAAAATCATTGGCAATTTTAGTCAGTGCAACGGCTAAGTTTTTCAAAGAACTGCTTGCCATCACGAGCTCATCGTGTGCAGCTAATGCTGCAAATTTATTTTCTGCAGAATAAAACGGTAAACCCGATAAATCAGCAATTATTTTGCAAACTGTGTTGGCATAATTTGGATGGGTGTTCAGTCCGGTTCCCACGGCTGACCCCCCGATCGCCAATCGATACAGATGGGGAAGAACAGCATGAATGCCTTCAATGGCATGATCCATTTGTGCGACATAACCTGAGAACTCTTGTCCTAAGGTCAATGGAACAGCATCTTGTAGGTGCGTGCGTCCAATTTTAAGGATATCCGTGAACGCATCAGATTTGGCTTTCAGAGCATCGCGCATTTTTTTTAGCGCAGGTAACAAACTGTGATTAATCTCCGTTGCTGCAGCGATGTGCATCGCGGTTGGAAAAGCGTCATTTGTGGATTGCGACATATTCACGTCGTCATTGGGGTGAATAGGTTTTTTGCTTCCCAAAACACCCCCCGCCATTTGAATCGCACGATTACTGATCACTTCATTCATATTCATGTTTGATTGTGTACCACTGCCTGTTTGCCAAACCCGCAGTGGAAATTCATTGAGCCATTGACCCTCTAAGATTTCTTCAGCAGCAGCCACAATCAAATGCATTTTTTCATCGCTTAGATTGCCCAGCTGATTATTCGTTTTAGCAGCGGCAATTTTTACCCGTGCTAGAGCGGTGATCATTTCCTTGGGCAAGGTTTCGTTATGGATAGAAAAGTTTTGGAGCGAACGCGCTGTTTGAGCGCCGTACAAACGGTCATTGGGAACAGCAATTTCACCCATGCTGTCAGTTTCTATTCTGAAATGTGTCATAACGAAATCCTCTGGTATGAAGTGGTGCCCCGGGCAGGATTTGAACCTGCGACCTATCCCTTAGGAGGGGATCGCGCTATCCAGCTGCGCCACCGGAGCCTAATCGATCAGCCATTTGGGGTAAAGAAAAAATCATCCATTTTTGGGCAGTTTGAGAGTAAAAATTCACTGAAGTTACTCCGGTATGGATAATACACGGTAGGGGTTTCGCGAATTTTGATCTCACGTTGTCTCAATATGGAAGGCTTCCTAGGGTTTGCCTTAGTTCCCCAAAATGACTAAATTGATCCGGATTGTAGCGTAAATAAAAAGGAGGTTCCACCTAAAAGCATCAAAATAAAAGCCTATTGAAGTACTTCTTGTGAGCATAAGAAAATACCGTGTTAGAGCAGATTTTATCAACTTGGAGTGCTTGTGGACTTTAGCTCAGACAGTACATAAATTAACCTGTTGTGTAAATTTATATATCATGGAGAAAAAAGATGAAAAATACCGAACAAGATAACTGCGCTGTCATCATCCTAAGAACACCTGAATTTGATGCGGTATGGATGTCAGATCAGGTTACAGAGCCACTGAAAAAAGCGTATCGAAATTTTCTAAAGAACTTAACGGAGTCTCAGATAACAGGTGGAATGAATGCGAAGAAGGTTTCAGGAGAATTTCTTCGGTTTAAGCTGAATCATAAAGCACGGATACTCGCGACTTGTCGGTTTATTGAGGGCCAAACTTTTTAGGTCTTAAGGGATCTGTTACCGAATCACCATTACAGTGAGAAAGTAGAGATGTTCAATTCGGATCGAGCAGATAGGCTTATTAGCTTATATCGTGAGGGGGGGGGGCGATTCATTAGAAGGAGGAGGAGTCTGGCAGCGACAACTGAAAACCTGAAAATCAAAGCGCTGATCGATGGAGTTCCTGAGAAAAGTGGTCAGTTAAGTAGATTTTAATTCGACAGCTGCATTTTTTTAAATTCGTTATTGTGTGGGTGCGAATTTGGGTTGCTTATTGTCCGCTGTGTAGGGTTGGAAGGCATTTATTTTTTTTAATAATGTGTTGAACTCACGAAAGAAAAGAGTGGCAGAAGGGTCGTCCCATTTTTCGGTGGGTTGTTGAATTTCGCCAGCATCATAGGATTGATGTGGATGCAGTTTGGCTTCGGCATTTTCACAGGCGAATAAAAAAAGAGCTAGGGCAGTATTATCGAGTCCGTCACTCAGGATAGTTGTTTTCTTTAGGTAGCGGTAGCACCAGAAACTCTGAACTAAAATCTCGCGAACAGGTGCCCAGCTATTTATTTGATTGGTTTGCTTTGCCAGGACATCGCCGGTGATAATTTCTTCGCGTAAATAGTTGTTGATCTTTTCTAGTCGGGTATAACCACTGTCTTTTTTTCCGGAGATTATTTCGGCGAGGGCTGAGAAAAATTCTGCTGTTTTTCCAAGAATACGTCGTTGATGTCGAGCCATAACTTGATTGGGGTCAATTTGGAAAAAGAAATTCATTACAAATAACATAACCGCTAAACCAAAGATTAATCCAACGGAACGTTCCAGTGCAAAGTCAAAGTTAGTGACCATTGCATCACTCGGGATCAACGTAATCACATAAGAAATCGTTGCCATCCAGCTAAAATACATTTGATTGAAATTGCCAGTTGCAAGGTAACCAAAAATTAAAAGGCCCACAAAAAGACAAATTAGCAGAAGTGCTAAATTTTTAATCACATAGATAACCAATAAGCCAGCAAATAACGAACCTGTAAAGCTTCCATACATGCGAAGTCGTATTTTTAAATTAATTTTAGTTAAACTAAAATCAGCGCCTACGACTAATGCAGAAACTGCGGCACAAACTCCGCCCTCCCATCCAGTGGTAAACCAAATAACAACCACTAAGGTGCAACCAAGTCCTGCGCAAAGACTATGTCTAATTCGTTCTGGTCGTGAACGAAGATCGTGCCAGATAAAGGACAGGGATTCTCTGGATTTTTTTCGGCTAATGAGACAGGTACCATAAAGCCAGCCGGATAGGCTATCCCATAAGCAGAGTATACTCTCGTATAAATGATTAAATAATTCAGTGCTGATCAGGGCATTGTTTTTGAGAGAGTAATCCGTTATTTCATGGAAGGCTGCACTGAGTTCATCTCGAGATCTCTCCAATACATTGCGTTCGAGTCGGCTGTCTGCTAATGCAATAAAAGCGCAAGCAATGCGGTCTAGCTGAGTTTTATAGTTTTTTATTTCAAGGTCGGGTGAAGTGATGATTTTCCCCCAGTTTTGCCATAGGGCCCAAAAACTCTCGATAGCTCTTTGTACGGATAAAAATCGACTCGTGGTTGAGTTGGCTGATGATAATAAGCGTGTCGTGTTGGAGAGTATGGTAAAGTTTTTGGATAAAGCAGTTTTCGATTTATTCCAGTTGTGATCAGCCTCATAGATGTCTTTAGTTAGGTAATCGGCATATTGTTTTAGCGTTTCAGAAAATTGATCTTTGCTATCTTTATAGGCTCGGTTGGGGAATATAAAAGCAGACATGAGAACCCAGATGACAGCAGCCAACGTGATTTGTAGTAATCTCCAGTAAGCAATGTCAAAGCCACCACTTGGGTTTGACATCAGGTAGAGATAAATAAAAGTAAAAGTCACTGCAAAATTGAGCCATCCAGAGCCATAAACCAAAAAACCATAAATGCTCAATGCAATAATAAAGCAAAGGCATAGAAGAAATAATGGTTCACTGTGTATCGTAAAATGAGCGAGAAAAATAGAGAAAAAACCACCGGAAGCGGTACTTAAAACTCGAGATATTCCGCTAGAGATTGCCGCCTCTAGGTATTGGCCCATAAAGACAATCACGAGTGCGGGTGCCCAAAAAGGATTTTCAGCATGTGCCCAAAGAACAATAACAGCAGCCAGTAACGAACCGAGGGCTATTTTCAGTGCCATCTGCTGCCTTCTATCTTGCCTTAAAGGAAGCATTTAGATTTTCCTGTGACTGTTTCGGTGAATCAGTATGCGTGCGCTACTACCAATGCGCATTTCCATATCGTTAGGAACAGAGTCTAGTTGAATAAAAACAGGGAAGCGTTGATCCAGTTGGATCCAATCCTCACTTTGTGACAGATAAGGCAATGAAGAGGTAGTAATCACATCGGATGAATTTTCCATTCGATTCACGCCATAACCGACAGTGATAACCTGACCTTTCAAGAAACGAAACGGATACATGCGTAAAGCGACGGTCACTCGATCGCCTTTGTGGATTCTTCCTACATAGGATTCTTTGAGTCGAGCTCGAATAAAGCCTTTTTGAAGGTTGATGATCGCAAACAAATTTTGACCTGCAGCAACCGTTTCTTGCGGTAATAAATTGATGTTACTGACTATGCCATCAACAGGAGCGTGTATCTTTGTTTGTTCTAGATTGTATTGGGCATACGCTAGAGCGGCTTTAGCATAGTTTTCGGCTGGATAGATACCATTGGGTGTCAACGATAATTTTTGTTGTTGCCAGCTAAGATAGGCTTTTTGCATCGTGACTAAGGCCGAATCGTAGTCGTATTTTGCATTTAAAAGGGTTTGTTCGGATATAGCTATCTTAAGACCTTGATAGGCATTCCATGTTTTTTGATAATGCTTAACATCAATTTGAGAAATTTTATAGAGTTTTTTATATGCTTCAATGGATTTTAAGATTTGTTTTTTGGCTAATTGAGCTGTCTCATAATTGGCGGAGGCTTTGTTGAGTTCTTGGATGTAGGGTGTTTTGTTCAATGTGAAAAGTAGTTGACCTTTTTTGACGTGATCAGATTCATGAACCTGCACGGTTTCTACAAAGCCACTGACATTAGTAGAAATGTTGTAGGGTCTAGTATTTAAAAAAGCATCACCTGTGTAAACATAAAAAGCAGAAAAAACCCAGTAAGCAGTGATCAAAAAAATTGACAAGATGATCAAAATAACCCAGCGCAGCGCTAGTCCGGATAGTTTTTTCATGAGGATGTCCTTAAGTGCTCATCACTTTCAGGTATGATAGGATAAATAGCCGGTGAAATCTATCAGGGTGTACCCTACGCTTTACACGCATCTAGGAAGCTGATTACACTGTTCACACAAATGAGGAGTAGCTATGTCAGGGAATTTAAAGAAGGGTAGTCAGATTCGCTTTTATCTACTCTTATTCGTCTTTATTGTGATTGTATTTGGTGGAATATACGGATTAAAATGGCATAAAGATAAGCAGGCTGCCCAATTGGCAGCAAGTACTCCCCCGAGTTACCAGACAATTTCAGCAGTACTGTCTAAAAAAATGACTTGGTATAATCACGTAGGATCTGTAGCAACGATGACCTCTGTCCAGGGAGTCGATGTGAGTGCGCAGGTTTCAGGTAAGATTATGAAGCTAGAATTTAAATCAGGTCAGATGATTAAAAAAGGCGAAGAAATGCTTCAGCTTGAAGATTTTGCTGAAATACAACAGTTGAATAATTATTTAGCGACCATGAAAATCGATAAAGTGACGATGGATCGCCAATACCAGGTTTATAAAGCTGGATTGATTTCGCATGAAGAGTATGATGAGGCCAAAGCAGCCTATGAGGCAGCCTTGGCGAACGTTCAAATGGAGCAAGCGAATATTAACTACAAACATGTGCGGGCTCCCTTTACAGGAATACTCGGGATTAATAACCTGAATGTCGGAGAGTACTTGAGCGCAGGAACGACCATTGCTAATTTACAGACAATACAGCCGATATATGCTGATTTCTCTTTACCAGAGCAGTACTTTAATACAACAGAAAAAGGGCAACAGGTAGGACTATCGGTTCTTTCTATGCCCAACAAGGTATTTTTGGGGACTGTGTACGCTAAATCTTCTGCTGTGGATGCGGAAACGCGAAATTTCACGGTACGAGCAATTTTTGAAAATGAAGAAGCCTTGCTAAAGCCCGGTATGTCTGCGAATGCTGACTTAAGAATCGGTCATGAAGAGCAGGTGATTTTGATTCCAAGGACAGCTGTTGTTTACTCGCTCTATGGTAATCAAATCTACACGTTAGTTCCAGATCAGGAAGATAAAACAGGTAAATTATATAAAATAAAAGCCATTCCTGCTGACTTAGGTGATGTTGTTGGAACGGATGTGATTGTTAAATCGGGTTTAGATGCGGGTGTTTCAGTTGTTGCCTCCGGTCAATTAAAAGTGTTTAACGATGCTGTTGTTTTAGTAGATGACAGTGTGAAGCTTACCCCTCTTTTGAAAAGTGAACTCAAGGGACCTTGATGAATAGATTTACTGATAAATTTATCTGTAGACCGGTTTTGGCTTCAGTTATTAGTTTGTTTTTTGTGGTTCTGGGTTTAAGAGCCTATATGGATCTGGATGTTCGTCAATATCCTCAAATGACGAATACGTTGATTACAGTCACAACCACCTATCCAGGAGCGAATGCCCAACTCATCGAAGGTTTTATTACTAAGCTGATGGAAGCGAGTGTTGCGGGATCCGAAGGGATTGATTATATGACCTCTGAATCCTACATGGGAACAAGTACAGTTAATGTTTATATTAAAACAAACTTCGATCCTAATGTGGCCTTTACCGATGTCAATGCCTTGGTTCAATCACAGGTAAATCTTTTGCCAGCAGGATCTCAGCAACCAATCGTGACAAAAAAAACAGGTAGTTCAACCGCTACGATGTATGTTGGTTTTCAGGGTGAAAACATTAGCTCTGCTGCAATCAGTGATTACATTCTTCGTATTGTCCAACCGAAATTTTTCACAGTACCTGGGATTGGTAACATTCAGGTATTAGGCGGAAGCTGGTTTTCCATGCGTGTTTGGATGAATGCAGCAAAAATGGCTGCCTACAATGTGACGATGTCGGATATCAGTGCCGCGCTTTCCAATAATGATGTTCAGTCAGCAGCAGGTACGATGAAGGGTGACTATATTCAAGTTGATATACAAGCAAAAACAGATACGACTAATCCGGAAGAGTTTGGAAATATTGTTGTTAAAAATCTAGGTAATACATTGGTACGGATTAAAGATGTGGCTAAAGTAGATTTGGGGAAAGAAAGTTATGATTCAGTCGCTATTGCGAATAAAAAAGATATCGTCGTTGTGGCTATTTACCCTCAGCCTGATGCGAACACACTCAATATATCCAATGGTATTAATGCACTTTTGCCAGAAATAAAGGCAAATTTGCCAACAGCTATTACCCTTATTCCGTTATATGATTCATCTGTTTTTGTGATGTCAGCTATCCATGATGTGTTAGATGCACTATGGGAAGCAGTTTTAATTGTGATGGTGGTGATACTGTTATTTATGGGTTCATTGCGCTCAATTTTGATTCCAGTGATTACTATTCCGCTATCATTAGTCGGTACCTTGTTCATCATGCAGTGCTTAGGATACTCGATTAACTTAATGACCTTGTTGGCTTTTGTGATTGCGGTTAGTTTGGTAGTGGATGATTCGATTGTTGTAATGGAAAACATTTACCGTCATTTGGAAGAGGGTCTATCATCATTTGATGCTGCTATTGTTGGTGCTAGAGAAATTGCTTACCCCATAGTCGTGATGACCTTCACCTTGATTATTGTTTATGTGCCTATTGGTATGATGACAGGGATAACGGGTAGTCTTTTTAAAGAGTTTGCATTCACGTTGGCTTCGACGGTTTTGGTTTCAGGTGTGCTTTCACTCACGCTCTCACCCATGATGTGCTCAAAATTGATTAGCTCAGAAACGATGAAACAAAAAACAGTTGTTTATGTCGACAAGCTGTTCCATCAGTTCAGAATAGGCTACCAGCGAGCGTTAGCTTATATTTTGAACTTTAAATATTTAATGGCCGTGTTGGGCATTTTTATTATGGCGAATTGTGTTTTCTTTTTTATGAACTCGGCATCGGAGCTGGCGCCTCAAGAGGATCAGGGGGTTATTTTTGCTTTTGGTTATGCACCGCAATATGCTTCTATTGATTACGACTTGGCGTTTACCAAAGAGATGAGTGAGCAGATGAATGCAGTTCCTGAGCGTCAAAGCTCATTGATCGCTGCTGGAGTGGGACAGGTCTCTGATATCATGGCAGTTGAGGTCTTGATTCCTTGGAACAAAAGGCCCAATGCAAATGCGACTCAAATTCAATATGGGTTGCAAAAAAAATTAGCACAAAATGCGGGTTTATTATTGGTGGCTACGCAGCCTCCATCGCTTCCAACCGGTGGAATGGGTTTCCCCATTAGTTTTCAAGTAGTGAGCGCTAAGTCAGTTTCAGAAATCTATCCCTACGCGATTCAGTTAATGATGCAAGCAAATGCAAGTGGTTTGTTTGACATGATACAGCCGGTTATTTTCATGAGTCGACCTCAACTGATCTTGAATATTGATAAGGCTAAAGCTGGGTTGCTCGGCATTACAATGGAAAGTATTAATACGACATTATCAACGGCCATGAGTGGTAATTATATTAATTTTTTTGATCTGCAAACGAAAGGTTATCAAGTGATTCCTCAGGTTCAGCGACGTTTTCGTTTGACACCGAAGTTAATTGGAGAGATGCGGATTGCAACAGGAGATGGTCAACTTGTCCCCCTATCAACGGTTATTTCTTTTTCAGAAACGGTGATTCCCAATGTGTATAGTCGATTTCAACAACAAAACTCGATTCAATTAGATGGAACCATGGCGCCTGGTCATACTGTGGGCGAGGGTTTAGAATTTTTGATTCAAAAATCCAAGGAAATTTTTCCGAAGGAAATTTCTTATGATACTTCAGGACAGACGCGTCAGTTTGTGCAAGAGGGTGATACGCTGGTCATTGCTTTTGGATTAGCAATTATTATTATTTTCTTGATTTTGAGTGCACAGTTTGAGAGTTTTCGAGATCCGATTATTATTTTGATATCGGTTCCCATGTCTGTATTTGGAGCCATGTTGCCGATTTATTTTGGATTGGCGACAATTAATATTTATACCGAAGTTGGTATGTTGACCTTGATTGGATTGATTTCAAAGCACGGTATATTAATTGTGCAATTTGCCAATGATTTAAGAAAAGAAAAAGGGTTATCTAAGATGGAGGCCATTGTTGAGGGAGCCGGTATTCGATTACGTCCGATACTCATGACAACAGCCGCGATGGTTTTTGGTATGCTACCTTTGGTTTTTGCAACCGGTGCAGGAGCTGTTGCCAATAGTAACATTGGTATGGTGATTTCTTGCGGTATGTTGATTGGAACTTGTTTTACCTTATTTGTGTTACCCGCTTTTTATATGATTCTTTCGGGTGAGCATAAAATAGATCCTAAAATTCCAGGTGCTTCTGTTTTGCTTGAAGAATAAGTAAGTGAAAAATCGCCAGGCATTAGGGTTTTCAGGAATGACGTATGTCATTTCGATGGAGGAAATGCTCAGCACTCAGTAAGGGACTTGTCCTTTAAAGGAATATGCTTTGTGATTACTTGGCTTTTTCAAACACTTAAAAAACGCTTGCCACACTTGTCATCATCAGAACGTCAAGCGTTGGTATCGGGTGACACTTGGTGGGAATCATCGGCATTTTCAGGCACTTTAGATTGGAAAGGGTTGTTAGATTTCAAGTCAGAAAAATTGACGGCAGAAGAAAACACGTTTTTAACCGATGTGATTGACCCTTTCTGTGCTTCGTTAGATCATGTCATGATTCAAAAAAACCAGGATTTACCAGCGCCTGTTTGGGATAAAATTCGTGCCGGTAAATTATGGGGTATTTTATTGGCTAAAGAAGATGGTGGGTTAGGTTTTTCCATGGTTGCACTAGCAGCTATTATTTGCCGAATTGCAAGTCGCAATATCGCAACGGCAATCACCGTTATGGTGCCAAATACGGTTGGACCAGCCGCTTTCATTGCTTGTTATGGCACACCTAAGCAGCGAGAGATGTTGCCACATTTTGCGAATGGTGAGTGGGTGGGATGTTTTGCATTGACCTCTCCACTGGCTGGTAGTGATGCTGCAAGCATATCGGACAGCGGGGTGGTTTGCCTAAAAAACCACGAACTGGGATTGCGTTTAAACTGGGATAAGCGTTATATCACTTTGGCACCTAAGGCGAACTATTTATGTGTTGCGGTACGTGTATCTGATCCGGATAATTGGCTACCAGGCAAGCAAAAAACGGGTATCACGTTGGTTTTAGTACCAGCAAATCATCCGGGTGTGACGATAGGTCATGCACATCAACCGATGACGGCTGGGTTGGCTAACGGTACTACGCAAGGAAAGAATGTTTGGCTGCCACTGAGCTCAGTGATAGGAGGTATCCCTAGAATTGGACAGGGCTTTAGTATGATGATGAACGAGTTGGCTGCTGGGCGTGGAATCTCATTGCCTAGTTTGGCTACTGCACTGTGTCAGATGTCATTGCGTGTCACCCACGTATATGCAAAAACGCGTCGTCAGTTTAATCGACCATTGATTGAATTTTCAGGGATTAAATCCAGTTATATACAGCTAGCTGGCTTTGCATTACTGAGTCGTAGTGTTCATTGGTTTACGGTGCAGGGTTTGGCAAAAGGGATTCGTCCTGCAATAGCAGCCGCAGTGGCTAAATATCATTTGACCGAACTAGCACGCCAGAGTGTGAATATAGCGATGGATATTCATGGTGGACGAGCAGCACAAGGGGGTTCACGTAATTATTTTACTCAAATGTACAATGCACTACCTGTTATGGTAACTGTCGAAGGAGCCAATTTACTAACGCGACACTTAATTATTTTTGGTCAAAGTTTAATTCGATGTCATCCGTTTGCAGGTGAAGAATGGGAGTCACTCCATGAATCAGCATCACCGAAATCGATTAAGCGTTTTGAGCGCGTATTTTGGCGACATGTGACTTCTTTTTTTTGGCGTGCTTGCCAGAATAGTTGTTCTCGGTTAACGGGTGGAAGACATTTATATATCCCAAGTAAAGCGAAGCATCGTCGTATATTGCGTCGATGGTTGCGATTGAGTCAAGCATTTAGCTTGATTACCGATGCTTATTTATTACGTTATGGCGGTAAGCTAAAAGAAAATGAAATCATTTCGGCCTTGCTGGGTGATGTGGTGAGTCATCTGTACATGTTGTTATGTGTATGGGTTTACGAACGTGAGCACAAAGAAGCTGATTTAAGTGGAGTAGCTGTTTGGGCAATGACCTACTGCTTGCGTCAAGCTCAGCTTGCATTGATCGCCTTGGTCCGAGAGTTCCCTAATCGATGGATTAGGTGGCTGATGCGTTGCATTGTTTTTCCGACACGGCTTGTTTATGATGAAATGAACGGCGATTTACCCTCTCAGTTGGTCCAAAGCCTCTTCGATAGCGACAGTATTTTAAATCACATAACGGATGGTTGTTACGTATCAACTGATCGAGACGATAGCACTGGGCGAATAGAAGAACTCAAGCTTGCATTTCACCGTTGTGCACCCAGTTTAGAGCGATTACGTTTAGCGCTTGGAAAAGAAAATTGGAGTGAATGTTTCGGTAATAATTGGTTTGAGTTAGTGGAGCTGGCAACGGCGAAAAATTTGTCGCAAGCAGATTGTATGGCGATAAAAGACTTAGCTACGCGGTGTTGGGATGTTTTGCAAGTGGATTAGAGTTTAGGAGTGAAGATATGAAAGTCGATCGGAAGCGAGTGTATGTTGTTGATGGTGCAAGAACACCGTTTTTAAAAGCGACGGGTTCTCCAGGTGCGTTTGCGGCTGCTGATATGGCGGTAGCAGCGGGTAGTGCTTTGCTAAATCGCCAATCCTTTGATCGTTCTCTTGTGGATGAAGTGATATTAGGTTGTATGATGCCCAGTGAAAACGAGGCGAATATTGCACGTATTGTGGCTGTTCGTTTAGGACTTGGCCATAAAACACCGGGTTGGACTGTGCAGCGTAATTGTGGATCGGGGCTGCAGGCAATTGATTGCGCATACAAAGATATATTAACTGGTCGCGCGGATATGGTGTTAACCGGTGGAACTGAAGCGATGAGTCGAGCACCACTTTTGTGGCAAGAGTCATTGGTTCGATGGTTCGCAAAGCTGCAAAAGCAAAAAACACCGATGAAAAAGGTCACACAGTTGTGCGCATTAAAATTTAAAGATCTTGCACCAATTATTGCGTTAAAATGTGGTTTGACGGATCCGTTAATTGGTTTGAATATGGGTCAAACGACGGAAAAAATGGCGTATGAGTTTGGTATTGGTCGTGAAAAAATGGACGCTTACTCGGTACAGAGTCATCAGTTTTTAGCTAATGCAGTAGACAATAATTACTTAGAAGAAATTATTCCAATTTTCGATAAAAATGGTCAAGTCTATGAAACAGATGATGGTTTGCGTCGGGATAGTTCGGTGGAAAAGTTAGCAAAACTGAAGCCATATATTGAAAGACCGTATGGTCAAGTGACTGCAGGGAATAGCTCACAAATTACCGATGGAGCTGCCATGCTCTTATTAGCGAGTGAAGAGGCGGTCAATCGACATAGCTTGCGAGTGATGGGTCGAATTGTAGATTTAGATTGGGCAGGATGTGATCCTATGTATATGGGCTTAGGCCCCGTTTACGCCTCGACAAAATTGATGCAACGACATCAGTTGAGTTTTAACGATATTGAATACTGGGAGCTGAATGAAGCTTTTGCTGGTCAGGTATTATCGTGCCAACATGTTTGGGAAAATGAAGAGATGAGTCAAAGGTTATTGAAAACCGGTGCCTGGGGAAGTATTGCACGTGAGCGGCTGAATGTGGATGGTGGTTCAATTGCATTGGGGCATCCTGTCGGTGCAACAGGAGGCAGAATCACTTTGCATACGTTACATCTTTTGAAAAGAAACAAGGCAAAACTAGCGATTGCTACGTTGTGTATTGGTGGTGGACAAGGTGGTGCGGTTCTTCTTGAAAATACCAACAATTAAGGAAGGGACATGAGTATCTGGAAAAATTGGCAGTGTGAAGTAGATGCTAACAAAATTGCGTGGGTTACAATAAATAGAGCAGGAGAGAAAACGAATACGTTGTCGCGTGCAGTAATTAATGAATTTGAGCAAGTGATTAATGAGATAGAAAAGAGGCAGCCCAGGGGAGTTGTATTGCAATCAGGTAAGTCCAGCGGATTTGTTTTGGGTGCAGATATTCATGAGTTTTTAAATTTAAAAGAAGAAAAAGACGTCCGTGATTTAATCGGTACGACACAAAAACTGCTAAACCGTTTGGAAGCGTTACCCATGCCAACAGTTTCGATTATTAGTGGCATGTGTTTGGGTGGAGGTTTGGAGCTGGTATTGGCGACTCGCTATCGGATTGCGGATACGGAAGGAGGAACAATGCTTGGATTGCCTGAGGTACGTTTAGGTATTCAGCCAGGTTGGGGCGGTACTATTCGCTTACCTAGATTAATAGGTTCCTTGCAAGCCATGCCATTGATGTTGACGGGTAAAATGGTTAATGCAAGGCAGGCAAAACGGTTGGGCTTGGTTGATGTAGCACAACCGATGCGCCACTGTAGGACGGCTGCGCTTGCATTAATCGCTAACCCTCCGAAGCGGCATTGTCCAGGAGTCATGGCAAAATTATCTAATTTATCGCCGATTCGTCAGTTACTAGCGAAGAAAGTACAGAGCAAACTAAAAGCCCAGGGTATTTCTAAAGCACATTATCCGGCACCTTATGCGATGATTAGCAATTGGAATACCTATGGTTTAGGGAAGAAAAGTTTTGAGGCTGAAGTAGAGTCTATTTCTCGTTTGATGATGACGCAAACAGCTAGGCAACTAGTGCGAGTTTTTTTTATGCAAAGTCAACTGAAAAAAACAGCGGAGGGACCTGCTTTTAGCGGTAAACATATTCATGTGGTGGGTGCGGGTACAATGGGTGGTGATATTGCTGCTTGGTGTGCGTTGCAAGGATTTCAAGTAACGTTGCAAGATCAGTGTGCAAAGCGGCTTTCTCCTGCTATACAGCGAGCAGAAGCATTGTATACAAAAAAATTGCATGACCCCCGTTTAGTTCGCTTAACGATGGATAAACTGCAGCCGGATATAGAAGGACATGGGATTAGAAAAGCAGATTTAATTATCGAAGTTATTTTTGAAAACTTGGAAGCTAAGAAGCTTTTATTTCGAGAGCTAGAGAAAAAAGCGAAGCCAACCGCTATTTTAGCGAGTAATACATCGAGTATTCCATTGTCAGATATTGCGGCTGCCTTGACTGACCCATCTCGCTTAATTGGGATTCACTTCTTTAATCCAGTATCACAAATGCAGCTAGTTGAAGTCGTATATGATGCGGTGACTAGTCCGAGTGTCATTCAACAGGCTTCTTCGTTTGTAAAAGATCTGAAGCGCTTTCCATTGCCGGTAAAAAGTTGCCCGGGGTTTTTGGTTAACCGGGTATTGATGCCTTATTTATTGGAGGCAATTACATTATGGGATGAAGGAGTAAGCGTTGAAGAAATTGATGGCGCAGCTTTAGCCTATGGAATGCCGATGGGTCCGATTAAGCTAGCGGATACAGTGGGTTTGGATGTGTGTTTATCGGTTGCAAAAAACTTATTGCCATTATACGGTGGAGAGATGCCCGTTATTTTACCTAAACTGGTTGAGGCGGGGCATTGGGGTGTTAAATCTAAGCAGGGTTTTTATAAGTATCTGGGAAAGGCATCAAAAGTTGCAGTTAGATCAGATAAAAAAGCTAATTTACCTAGAAAAGAGGTGATGGATCGTTTGATTTATCGCCAATTAAATGAAGCGGTGGCTGCCTGGCGAGAAGGGATTGTTGGCAGCGCAGATTTATTGGATGCAGGAATGATTTATGGAACAGGTTTTGCTCCTTTCAGAGGAGGTCCCTTGCAGGCCGCTAGAGATCTAGGTATTTCAACTGTGATAGCCCGGTTTAAAGAGTTAGAACAACAGTACGGGCAGCGTTTTGTTGTAGATCCTGGCTGGGCGCTCATTTCCCGCGAATAAGATCAATAGTTAAGAAACAGTTAGTTTTACTGCTTGGGGTGAAGTCATCGGAGTCGCGAATAAAGGGAGAGAAAAAATATGAGCAAGAGTAAGTATGCAACAAAGTCGTTGCGACCAAGGGAACTGTATAGAGAATCATTTCTGGGTTGGTGGCTGGCTATCAAGCTAACTTGTTTTCCTTTTCTCGCAGCGTTGATAGTTAATCTGCTGCTCGCTTTTGCGTCCTATTATGTGAAAACGGCAATTGAATTTTATGCCTTAAAAATTTTGGCTACCTTAATTATTTTTTATTGCGTGATGCTTGCATTTTTCTTAATTCACACTGACTGGAATGGAGATAAAAGGGGTTGGAAAAGGCAGCTAGTCTCTTATTCTAAGCGTCTTTTTCCAGCTTTGATTGCTTTTGTGATTATTTTTTTGGGTGCGAGTATTTTAATTGCCGTAGGCGAGGTTATGTCCCGATTATTATTACCCTATGTGCATTTGTTAGGTAAAGTAGCGGCACCTATTTTAATTTCTGTTATCGGTTTATGTGCAGTTATTTGGGTGATTGCCTGTTTTTACTGGCCATTTTTTATCATACGGGATCGAGAAAAGTTTGTTTTTGCAATGCGTCGTAGCTTTTCGATTACGGGATTGGCTAAAACAATGATGGTTTATTTGCCTCCTGTTGCATTCGTATTAATTTTTTTATTGGCAAGTCCGAAGCTTCCTTGGGTGAATTTTCCTCACTCAGTTTGGGGAGATCTAGCTATGGAGTATCTCATTAAATGGATTTTCGGTGCGTGGGTGTTGATGATAACGTGTATTGTGATGAATGAGTCAACTTTTATGCTAGAAAAGTTAGAGGCAGATATCCAAGAGAAAAGGCAAAGAAAAAGAAATAAAAAGGCAAAGAAAAGCTAGTCGATCAGTTATTTCGTCTGGATTGTTTGGAAATTGTAGATGACGGAAGGTTTCCGTCGTTATTGAGCTGATTATTGAGACGTGCCCAGAGGAGACCTAAGTATTCATGAATGCTACTATCGATATTCACTAGGTTACTTGAGTGAGGGATAAGGTATCTTCCTAAGCGGTACTCATCACTTTTGGACAGGTATTGTGTAGGTGCGGGAATTGGTTTCGTTCCCGCAGCACGAAATAGTGCCATCGAGCGTTTCATATGAGTGGCAGAAGTAACCAATAAAAAAGGCTCTTTCCCAACGATTTTTCGAAGAAATTGGGCTTCTTCATAGGTATTTTTAGAGCCTCGTTCTAAAATTAAGTCCTTTTTAGGAATCCCTAGCATAACGGCAGTGTTTCGCATAATGCCGGATTCATTGGGCGAGTTAAAAATGCTTCCGCCGGATAAAATTAACTGAGCAATTTGGTTTTGTTGCTGCATTAATCGGTATAAGCGAACGCCTTCGACAAGACGAGAGAGGGAGGATGAGGCGAGTTGTGTATTGGCTGGTGCGGTTCCGGGATTAACGCGTACACCACCACCCAGAACAAGAATATAACGGACACCCGCAGGAACGCGTAGTAGCGGTTGATAATTTTGTTCCAAGGAATAAGTGATTGCATTGGAGATAGGATTGAGGCTTAATGCGCAGAGTATAATCCAACTAGAAAGTGCTAGAATTAAACCCGTTTTTCGAAAGCGCCAGGCGAGTAAAATCCCAATTAAGAGCACAGTTAACGCCATGGGTAGGGGTAAGAAGTAAGCAGAAATAAATTTTTGCAAGTAGAAGCTCATTTTGCTTGGCCTTAATGGAGAAACAGTTCAAGCAGATCGTTTAAAAATAATTTGCCTGTTGCGGTTACAGTCCAATCTTCGGTGTTTTCTACGATGAAATCAAGTTGACTTGCTCGTTGAATGGGCCTCTCAATACTGCTCAGTGGTAACCCCGTTCGCTGAGTGAATAATTTTTTAGGAATAGCTTGTTGCAAGCGAAAACTATTGAGAAAAAATTCGAAGGGGAGTTCTTTATCAGCTACTGGTTTTTGATGAATGATTTTTCGAATATCGGGTTGTTGGTAACGTTTAGGATGTTTTTCGTTTTGGTAGCGGATGACTTGACCATTTTCTTGCGTGATTTTACTATGTGCGCCAGCGCCAATTCCCAGGTAGTCGCCAAAAGTCCAGTAATTTAGATTGTGCCGACAATAATCTTTATTTTTACAATAAGCAGAAACTTCGTACAAGTTAAAATCCGCAGCCTGAAGATTTGCTTGGCCGGCTTCTTGGATTTTAAACAGCTGATCATCGTCAGGTAGTTTGGGTGGAAATCGGTAGAATGAGGTATTGGGCTCTAAGGTGAGTTGATACCAGGATAAATGAGTGGTGGGTAGAGCGATTGCTTCTTTGATATCTGAACAAGCTTCTTCTGGAGTTTGTTGTGGTAGGCCAAACATGAGATCCGCGTTGATTCGTTTAAAGCCAGCATGCGCAGCTTGCTCCAAAGCATCTTTCGCTTGACTTGGGTTATGAATGCGGCCTAGGTTTTTCAGTTGCGTGGGGTTAAAGCTTTGCACTCCAATGGATAGTCGATTAATGCCAGCCGATAGAAACTCGGGATACTTTGTATTGGTTAGTGTTCCAGGGTTGGCTTCTAGGGTTATTTCGACATCATCGGGTGTTTGAGTCACGGACTTAATATGATTGAGTAAACGTTCGATCGATTGAGCACTAAAAAGGCTTGGGGTTCCGCCTCCAAGGAATAGGGTGTGTAGTGGGCGGCTACCAATTTGGTTTATATGGTAGTCAAACTCACGAATGAGTTGATCGATATAGCTCGTTTCTGGTAAGTCATTATTTCGTAGCGCATGCGAGTTAAAATCGCAGTAGGGGCATTTTTGGACGCACCAAGGAAAATGGATGTAGAGGCTAAGCGGGATAGATTGTCTCAAAGCTCAATAGGTTCCCTAACAGCTCATCTTATTGGCTGGGAAGGGCGAATAATTGAGGTTCAATGTATGTGTGTTTTTTGCGCCCGGAGAGATTCGAACTCCCGACCACCTGGTTCGAAGCCAGGTACTCTATCCAACTGAGCTACGGGCGCATGGCCGAGGATGGTAACATAAACTACGATAACAAAAAACCATTAAGCTAAGGATTTCTTCCCGGTTCTGTTTAAAAGATTGCCAGTTAAAGCATAAAACTTCGCTGTCATTCTTGAGGAAGCTAGCTTTTGTTAGTGGTGATTCTATCAGTGCCAAAAGCATTAGCCCCAAACACCGATAGCAGCAGGATATAAACTAAGATTTTCAGGGTTGTTAGATCCGAAGATCGATTAAAAATTAAACGATCAACAATGAAATCAATAGACAAGCTTTGGATTCAGCAAGTACAATCGTTGGCTAATCCTTTTCCTTTGGATCCAATATGCCCAGAAAATCCTGGATGGACCGTCATGTGAATGATGAGTATGTGAAGCGTTCTCAAAAGGATGGCTATCCATCCAGGGCTGCTTATAAGTTGCTTGCACTACAGGAATCCTATAATATTCTGCGGCCAGGTATGGCTGTCCTTGACTTGGGTTCTTCGCCAGGTGGCTGGTCTGTTGTTGCAGCGAACTGTATTGGAAAAAAGGGTCGAGTTTACGCTGTTGATATATTGGAAATGGATCCTATAGATCGAGTGACGATCATTCAGGGGGACTGTTTTGATGAAAAATTATCAAAACAGTTGGCGCAATATGAGCCCAACGGCATGGATTTAGTGATGTCCGATATGGCGCCGAATATGACCGGTCATCGTAGTGTAGATCAACCGCGGTCGATGGCTGTTGTTGAGATGGCAGCAACGCTGGCATCAGAATTATTGAAACCAAATGGAATATTTTTAGTTAAAGTTTTTCAGGGGGAAGGAATAGACGAATTTCGTTTTGCACTTAAAAAGCAGTACAAAAAAGTCATGATTCGTAAACCACCGGCATCTCGAGCGAGTTCGCGGGAGGTTTATGTGATGGCAACCGGATTTGTTGGCTATAGTAAGCTACAATAAAATCAAACATAACAGGAGCATCTTTTGAGCAGTTTATTGAAAACCATTTTTCTTTGGTTAATTATAGCGGCTGTTCTGGTCGTTTTATTTGGTAGTTTGGATAAGCACAACAAGCCAGCTTTTGTGTCTTATAGCTATTCTGAATTTATAGAGGCGGTTGAAAAAAATTCGGTAAAAAATGTAGTGATTCAGGAGCAAAATATTTCTGGTCTGACTGATAAAGATAAGGCGTTTAAAACCTACATGCCGATAGAAGACGCATCGCTATTAAAATTTTTACAAGCACATAAGGTAATCGTCAAGGGTGAGCCGCCCAAAGAGCCAAGTTGGTTTATGCGTTTTCTCATTAGTTGGTTGCCGCTTATTATTATTTTCGCGATCATTTTTTTCATGTATCGCCAGATGCACGGAGGTGGTCGTGGTGGTAATGGGCCCATGTCTTTCGGTCGTTCAAAGGCACGGTTGTTAACGCAAGATCAGGTTAAGGTGACATTTAAAGATGTCGCTGGTGCAGAAGAGGCAAAGGCAGACGTTGAAGAACTGGTTTCTTTCTTGCGAGACCCCACAAAGTTTCAACGTCTTGGTGGTAAAATGCCGCGCGGTGTTTTGATGATAGGTCCTCCCGGAACAGGTAAAACTTTACTGGCAAAAGCGATTGCGGGTGAAGCGAAAGTGCCGTTTTTCACGATATCCGGATCTGATTTTGTAGAGATGTTTGTCGGTGTCGGCGCTTCTAGGGTGCGTGATATGTTTGAGCAGGCAAAAAAACAAGCGCCCTGTATTATTTTTATTGATGAAATTGATGCTGTTGGGCGTCATCGTGGTGCAGGATTAGGGGGTGGGCACGACGAGCGCGAACAAACACTGAACCAACTGTTGGTTGAAATGGATGGCTTTGAGGGAAAAGAAGGGGTGATAGTCATTGCTGCGACGAATCGTCCAGATGTGCTAGATCCGGCTTTATTAAGGCCCGGCCGCTTTGATCGACAAGTGGTTGTTCCGTTGCCCGATGTTAAAGGACGTGAAGCCATTTTGAAAGTTCACTTAACAAAGGTCCCGATGCATGAAAATGTTAAGCCTGCGTTCATTGCACGTGGAACACCAGGATTTTCAGGAGCTGATTTAGCTAACTTAGTCAATGAAGCAGCGCTGATGGCAGCGCGTACAGATAAAGATGTAGTGAGTATGTTAGATTTGGAGCACGCAAAAGATAAAATCATGATGGGTGCAGAGCGCAAGTCAATGGTGATGGATCAAGCGGAGCAAAAGTTAACAGCCTATCATGAAGCAGGTCATGCCATCGTTGGTTTGAAAATGCCTGAACACGATCCTGTTTATAAGGTCAGTATCATCCCTCGCGGGAGAGCCTTGGGTGTTACTCTGTTTTTGCCAGAGGGTGATCGGTATAGTTATTCACGGCTACGGTTGAATTGCCAGCTCTCAACCTTGTTTGGCGGGCGTATTGCAGAAGAAATTATTTTTGGTGCAGATGCAGTGACCACCGGTGCCTCGAATGATATCGAAAGAGCAACTGAGATTGCTCGTAATATGGTGACTAAATGGGGGCTCTCTGAAAAAATGGGGCCTTTGAGTTATGGGGAAGAGGAAGGTGAGGTATTTTTAGGCCGTTCCATGACTCAGAGTAAGTCGATATCGGATGCAACCTCTAAAGAAATTGATATCGAAGTTCGCGGAATTATTGATAGAGCTTACAGTACTGCCTATCGTATTCTTGAAGAAAATAAAGCGAAGCTACATAGCATGGCAGAAGCATTGGTGAAATATGAGACTATCGATAAAAGTCAGATTGATGACATTATGGCTGGAAAAGAACCGAAGCCCCCAGAAGGTTGGGAGGCGTTAGCAGAAGAGTTGGCCGATGAAAAGTCAGCTCAGGACCTGGCAGATCAAGCTTAGATTTTTCTCAAAAGTGTTCACTGAGTTCTTCTCGCTGAATCCCGCCAGGTTGTTTTAAAACAAGATGAGATAAAGCCATGGAAGAGCAATTACAGATAGAAGCCAGCGTTTTCGAACACAAGCGACGAGTTATTTCGTTTGTTTCGTTGGGATTGTTGCTCTGTTCTATGAATTTAGGTTTTTTTTTCTTTGCGATGCCTATTATTTCTACGCATCTGAAGTTAAATTGGTCTTTGGTTTCTTGGTCGCTCGTTTTTTATTTTGTGGTTATTGCGACTAGTTTAAATTTTTTTCGTCAAGCAGCAACGCATCATGGTGGTATTCGAATATTGCGTTTAGGATTTATCCTATTTGGCCTAGGTTCACTTTTATGTGCTTTTTCCGAAGGTTGGATTGATTTATTGATTTTTCGCTGTGTTCAGGCTTTGGGTGCAGCTTGCTTGCAGGCCACTATTTTTGGTTTATTTATTGAGTATGTCCCATTAAAAGGTTATCCAGTTGCTGTTCATCGGGCATCTTTTATGTTGTACTTCGGTCTTTTGCTTGGTTTTTTATTAGGTGGGGTGTCGGCGCAGTGGTTTTCATGGCGCTTCGGGTTTGTTTTTCTCGCTATTTGTTGCGTTTTTTTTCTGATTTCAACGTTAAAAATTCAGGAGTCAGTTAAAGGTAATCAACCGCGATATGACTTTTTCGGTGCAGTATTATTTTTAATAATCGTTTCATCGTTTCTCTCAGGACTTGTATTGTCATCACACGAAGCAATCCATCTGAATGTATCTCATCTTTTGTTTTTGATAGCAGTCATGGGGTTAATTATTTTTTTTGTTTATGAAAGCAATCGAAAGCCGCCTTTTATGGAGTTATCTTTTTATCGCTCATTCGGCTTTTCACTGGTCATGTGTGCAAAATTAACTCATTCCTTGGTGACAACCATTTTTTTAATCACGCCAGCTATGTACTTATTCTATCTTAAAAGTCATCGCATTTTTGTATCGATGCTGATAGCAATGATTCCAGCATTAGGGATAACGCTTTCATCTATTATTGAGTCGGGTATTAAAAAGAAAGGCGCTGTTTTTTATGGAATGGCAGTTGTTTTTTTTGTTGTTCCCGTTATGTGTTTTTGCTGGATGAAACCACTTGGGTTAGATGTATTTGCAGTATGTGTATTATTTATGTTTGGTTTGGGGTCGGGAGCCCTGCAGCAGATGTTAATGCGGACTACCTTTGAGATATTGCAAGAGCCTGCGCCTTTGGTAGGAACAATTTTTAGAACAATGCATAATTTAGGTTGCGCCTTAGCAGCTGCGATTACTATCTATTTTATGGGGAAATATGGGTTAGTGGAGATGGATAGCTTGAGTACGGGTTTTTCGTACACGCTTAATCTTTCGTTGGTTTTGATTGGAATAGTTCTGGTTTTTGCAGCATTGCGTGCTCTTTTTTGTTGGTTAGAAGCGTCTAAAAATAACTAGACTTATTCTCTTTGTAACCGATAGGTTATCGGTGATCAAGAGAACGCTTTGCGGGTTTCGAAATTCATTGTTTCCGAATAGTCCACCTGATTTTTCAAAAATGGTTAAATAAAAAAGACCGATGGTATCAACGCATACGGTACTAATGACGGTGATAATCCAATTATGAGTCGTGTAATTTGACGGCTTGTCTCATATTCACCGAAAATCTATGAAGTGGAGCACCTGCTATCGTTAGGTTTGTGTTTTTACTGTTGATAGGGATTCGATTGATGTTATTCATAACCGATCTTAAACCTGTTGCCTGCCCAATTAGTAAAGAAATAAAGCAGTCTGTTTTTTTGGTGAAGTCTATAGAAATTGAAGCCGATTATTATCATACGTATCGTCTGTTGAATGAAGAAAGTCAGCAGTTGACGTTTATGCGATGCTTTGGATCTTGTCTTAATTTTTTGGTTGGAGAGCGCTGGCTTTTATCCTATGAACGTTACTCAAGAAAGGGAAGCCCTTGTTTTTCGATCATTTGTCGATATTCTGCGGGCAATTCCGTTTCGGCAACACTTGTTCGAAATAAAGACAATCATCGGATAAGCGCAGCTGAGGGAGATAGTGATCACGAAAAATATATAGAATTATTAGCGATGTGGTTTGAAAAAAAAACAACGGTAGCTATATTTTCAGCCCTGGCGTTAAATGACAAGCGGTTTTTTACAAAAGAAATATTTCAAGTATTTAAGAAAACGGGAACATCGCACTTGGTTGCAATGTCAGGCTTGCATGTTGGTTTGATGGTTGGCTTGGTTTGTCGATTACTTATCGGCATGATTGCGTTTTTTTCTCCTGGATTTTCAAGTAAGCATATCATCATTATCAGGTGGATAGTTGTTTTGATTGTTGGGGTTTTTATTTTTTTTGGGGTTAATGCAAGTTACTCAATTCAGCGCTCTTTGTTTATGTATGAGCTATCCTCTGTGGTTATTTTTTTTAGATTTCATTTGTCGCTGAAGTCATTGTTAAAATATACCGCTGTGATTTTGGTTTTGCTTGATCCTGAAATAGTGTTGAGTGTCGGGGGGTGGTTAAGTTTCTTTACTGTCTTCATATTAGCGCATTATTCAGGAAAGTTCGCAGATGTCGACAATCTTTGGTTTGGCGGCTGTATCACTCATTTTTTGATATTTGTTTTTTTGTGCCCTGTTAGCCTTTATTTTTTCCATTCGTTAAGTTTGCTCTCCCCAATTGTAAATGTGATTGCGATTCCTTGGTTTTCATTGACCGTTATTCCTTTGTTGGTGTTGTCATTATTGAGTTCATCTTTTTCTTTGGTTATTGCAAAATTATTTGCGCTCCTCGCATCTTGTTTTTTTGAGCCAATCTATACGTTATTATCTTGGGTCTCTGGTCTACCTCATACACAATTTCATGTGAACTATTTCTCTTTTCCATTTTTAGTTATCTCATTACTATTGTTATTTGCCTTAACGGGCTTAGCGCGCCAATATTGGTTACCCCGAAGGTCGGTTGCTTTTTAACCGACCCTATGGGAATATGAGGACATCTTGGAGGGCAGAGAAAAATATGAGCACAATCAATGATATTCGTCAGCATTCGAGCTATACACGCCTGTTGGGGCACGTAAAACCCTACCGGTTCTATTTGATTGTTGGGATTCTGGCAACGTTACTAATTTCGGGGATTGATTCTTTTTTTGCTTGGTTAATCAAGCCGATGATTAACCAAATGTTTGGTACCAATAAAAGTGAGTGGATACAGTTTCTTCCTTTGGTTTTGTTTTTTTTGTTTGCCATGCGTGGATTGGCGACTTTTATTTCTTTGTGTTTGATTAATCGAAGTTCGCGCTTTGTGATTAGAGATCTCAGAAAGGAGGTCTTTAGTCGATTGATTAAATTGCCGTTGGATTTTTTTTCAAAAAGTAGAACGGGTGAACTGGTTTCGTTAGTTGTTTATAATGTAGAGCAAGTTTCTGATGCTACATCAGAAACAATAGTGAATGCGCTTCAAGATATAGCGTTAGTGATTGGTTTATTGATTATGATGCTATCGGTTTCTTGGAAAATGGCATTATTTATATTCATTGTTTCTCCCCTTGTTTATATTTTATTGCGCTATGTTTCTAAGAGAACGCGCTTGTTAAGTCATCGCGTTCAAGATTCTATTGCTCATCTTATTACCGTGACACAGGAATGCTTGCGTGGTTTAGTACTTATTCGTATTCATGGAACAGCAGAGCAGGAAAAGAAACGTTTTGGTCAGATAACCGAGGAAAATCGTCAACAAAGCCTGAAGGTGGTCGTGACTAATGCGATGTCCAGCTCTTTGGTTCAAGTTTTCTTAGCTATTCCAGTTTCATTGATCTTGCTGATTGCATCACAATCTTGGATTTATGTATCCGCAGGTTCGTTTGCGTCGCTTATCACAGCGATGATTATGATTATCAAACCAGTTCGGCGTTTAGCCTCAACAAATTCGAATATTCAGAAAGGGATAGCAGGGGCGGAGTCTATTTTTGCGTTACTGGATAAAGAGCCTGAATCAGAAGGGGGGAGTAAAGCGTTTGTGTTGAAATCCGGTAATTGGCAAATTGATAATTTAAGCTTTGCGTATGCGGATGCCTCTCCTGTCCTGAATAAAATCAGTTTTTCAGTGCAGGCAGGCCAAACAATTGCATTGGTTGGTGCTTCGGGTGGAGGCAAAAGCACCTTAGTTAAGATACTGGCGGGGTTGTATGGCGAGTATGGAGGCGAAATACGAATAGATGGTATTAATCTGAGAGAATACAGTATGAGCTCACTGCGGAGTCAGGTGGCTTATGTTGGGCAAGAGTCAGTGGTCTTTAGTACGACGGTGGCAGATAACATTGCCTATGGGATGACCCAGTGGGATGAGAAGCGTATTTGGCAGTCTTTGGAGTTGGCTCAGTTGTCCGACTGGGTGAAGGAGCAGCCGATGGGTATTTATGCGCCTGTCGGTGAGTTAGGTTCTTCTTTATCAGGTGGACAACGCCAACGCTTATCGATTGCTAGAGCGTTATATCGAGATGCCCCGATTACCGTGTTAGATGAGGCAACATCAGCGCTCGATTATGAAACGGAAAGAAAAATTCAGTATGCGATTGAATCACTGAAAAATCAGCGCACCGTATTTGTGGTTGCGCATCGGCTTTCAACGATAGAGGGGGCTGACAATATACTTTTGATTCACGAAGGCCGTCTGGTTGAGCAAGGGACGCATCAGGAGCTGATTAAAAAAGCGGGCTATTACAAAAAGCTTTACAGTCTTCAATCCAAAGGCGAGGATTTCCCCTAAACAGAGAAAGCGTCATTGTAGATAAAAAGGGGTTATAAGCGATGAGAACGTATCTAGATCGTCAATTGAATAAATGGTTTTATCGAGATCGTGGTCTGGTTGCTTGGTTGTTGTCGCCGTTGTCTTTGCTGTATATAGGCTGCATTTTTATTCGTCGACTTGCATTTAAATTCGGTGTCCTTTCAGTTTATGAGGCATCTGTTCCAGTCCTTGTTGTTGGTAATATTACGTTGGGTGGAGTTGGTAAAACGCCTGTAGTTTCTGAGTTTGCCCGTTATCTGATAGAAAAGGGTAAGATCGTGGGTATTGTAAGTCGAGGTTATGGGGGGCAGTCAGGCAGTTGGCCGCAAATAGTCACTGCAGAATCGGATCCTCGCGCAGTGGGTGATGAGCCGGTGATGCTTGCACGTCAGTTAGCCTGTCATGTGGTGGTGTCACCTAAGCGGGTGGATGCTATTCGTCTGTGTGAGAAATTAGGTTGCGATATTATTTTATCAGATGATGGGTTGATGCATTATTATTTTAAACGCTCCTGGGAGTGTATTATTATCGATAGTAGCCGAGGATTGGGTAATGCTTTTTGCTTGCCTGTTGGCCCGCTTAGGGAGCCAGCATCTCGATTAAAAAAAGCATCAGTTGTTTTGATGAATACAGAGGATCAGTGTGATGAGAATAGCTTTCACATTGTCCCGGTAGCCTATATCAATTTTAGTGATGGAGGCGTTGTTTCCTTAAGTGAATTTAAGGAACGCAAAGTCCATGCAGTATCTGCAATAGGTAATAACAAGCGATTTGCTAATACCTTGCGTCAATTAGGGTGTGATGTGTTGGAGCATCCATTCCCGGATCATTATCCATTATCGAATAGCGATCTCACATTCGCGGATGCTCATCCGATTATCATGACTGAAAAAGATGCAGTAAGAGGTTGTTTTTTGGATAAAAAAAACAACATGTGGTATTTAAAAATACGTGCTGAAATCCATTCGACTGTGTATGAGCAATTAAATAATATAACAAATAAAGTCACATCTAATCGCAAGGGATGACTTCGCGTATTCTTGACTATTCGCTTCCTCTCAGATATTCTGATCAAAGAGTTAAAGAGGTTTCTACATGTTTAAAATTTACAAAAAATGCTCAACTTTATCCAGTCAATCTTATCTATGTCAGTAGGATTCAGCTTTTAAAAATTTAATAATCGATCGATGCTTCTATGTAATTAGTATAGATTGATCTCTAAAAAATAAAAGAGGTTTAAAGTGTCAGCAAACATGCGTAGATTCAATGATGTTGAGGGATTATTAGCGTTTTTTCCTGAAGGGCTGTCTGAGTTAAGGTATGCGGTAGAGAAATTCAGAGAACGTGTTCAGAACAATCTAGTTCCTTTGTCTGAGCGATTAGAAAGAAAAGAATGGTCAGGAAAAAAAGCTTCTCAGAAAATCAAGAACGAATATGCTCGATGGTTATCGGTACTGGCATCATTGACTAACAACGACATACCGCTATCTTTTAGAATAATGCTTGCAAAAACGCTTTGGTATCCAGAAAAAAAATCAGTTGATGAAAAAACAAAAAACAATCTATTTTGGAGATTTTTAGGTTCTATTGAAAAGTCGAGAAGAGACTTTGATTATGCACTCAGTTATTGTGAGGAAAGACTTAAGTTCTTCTGGTACTTTCTGAAAGTACTGCAGTGGATAGCTAGAAGGTTTAAAAAATTATGGATACATTTTAATTGGGGACGATTGCTCCTGCTACGTGAGCAAAGAGAATTTGTTGCGGTTGGAGAAGCCGTGGCTGCACACACGCAATTTTTTAAAAATGCAAATCAATTTTTATCGAATGTCTTTAGTTATTTAGGGCATTTGGGATATATTATTTATTTTTTCCGGTTATTGGTATATACCATTCCCTGTGTTTTGAGTGCTTACCGTGAAGAGGGGGCTCATGGAGCAGCTAAGGTCGGGAAAAGAGAGAGCTTAAGTATTTGGAATGACTTGGTTTGGGCTGGGGTCGGCTTGGTGACAACATTTGCGGTTCTTTCTTTGTTGTTATCTACCTGGCTTGTGGTGGGTTTGTATTTATTTGATGTTATCAATATTGCCGTCCATAGTGTCCAAAAAAAGAAAGAGATAACAAAAGACATTAATTTTTTGTCGCGAGAAAATAACGGTATTTATGGAAATCGATTTTCTCATTGGGAAGATGCGTTTTATGGTAGTGAAAAAATTCAAAATGAAATTAAAGCGAGTCAAGATGAGTTTCAGCAAACGATTCGCTTGCTTTGTGCTAGAGAGTACTTGTCTCAATGGGTAATGAGTCAAGAGCAGAAAAATTCGGCAAAAATATTCTTGAGTGCGTATCATCAAATGGGGGTTTCTCCCAAAGACGACGACATAAAGGAGTTGATTGGAAGGTTTCTTGTTTGCTTGGGTGAGACTAGGTGTCGGCAATTCATAAATGAATTCAATACAATCCGTCATACTAGTAGAGTAGACACAGAAATCGAAAAGACAGATAGATTGGTTTTTTGTTTTATTCAGGAGCGCGCGCTTGAAGCGGGAGATTTGGATGAGGTTTGTGATCGACTTTCAAGGTCCGATAAATTGAATTCCAGTTATTGGGCCAATGAAGATGACTTTAAAAAATCCTTTTCAGAGGCCTATATTTTATTCACAGGGATGCTTCTCTCTGCTATAGGTGTAACGGCCTATCTTTTAACTACCGGGACTCTCGCCACAACAGCTGCGGTTGCAACAACGGTTATGGCGCTACTGACTTTATCACCACTTGCTATTTTGGGTATCACTCTTATCGCAGTCGGTGCTTCTGTTGTTATTGCTATGTGCATTGCGCGGGTTGTTAGGCAAGTGATTGAGAAGAGAAAAGGGGATCAACTTCAAAAAAAGATCACAATGCCGAATTCAGATTTAAGTTTTAGCTCAAATCGCCCATTGTTTTCTCGTCAAAGAGCAAAAGCAATGGAAAAAAATTCCAGGAGATCGAGAGAGGCTATTGCTTCTGGTGCTTAGCTTTAGTTGTTCCGATAGCTGTTTGTAATCGGATAGCGCCGATCCTTACCAAAGGCATAGTCACTGACTCGAATACCGATGGGCGCCTGTCGTCGTTTATATTCGTTTCTGTCAATGCGCCGAATGATGTCTTCAACCACCGAGTCCTCAAAGCCCAAATTGAGAATTTCTTTTTTGGTTTTTCTTTCATGTACGATCAGTTTAATGAGTTGATCAAGTACACTGTAATCGGGCAGTGTGTCTTGGTCTTTTTGGTTATCCGCTAGTTCTGCTGATGGAGCGCGTGTTAGGACTCGCTCTGGGATTACTGGGTTTATTTTATTTCGATAGCGGCAAAGTGCATAAACAGTCGTTTTATAGATATCTTTGAGAGGAGCAAAGCCACCGGCCATATCACCATATAAAGTGGCATACCCGACAGCCATTTCACTTTTATTGCCGGTCGTTAGTAGCATGTGTCCTGTTTTATTGGAGAGTGCCATTAAAATAGTACCTCGACAGCGTGCTTGGATATTTTCTTCAGTCGCATCTCTAGGTAATCCATTGAAATGCGGTGCCAGTACCTGTAAGAAACTTTGGTAGGTGGGCTGTATATCAATGATTTGGTAAGAGGTGCCCAGGTTGTTCGATAGTATTTCAGCATCTTCTAGGCTTATTTTTTGGGTGTGCAAAGAAGGAAGCATAATCGGATGAACGTTTTTAGCGCCGATCGCGTCAACAGCCAAGGCGAGGGTGAGTGCAGAGTCTATGCCACCGGATAAGCCAAGCAAGAGCCCAGGAAAATGATTTTTTTGAACGTAGTCGCGGATGCCCAGTACCAGTGCCTGATAGATTTCTTCATCCTGGTTGGAGGGTTGTTCAGGTGCTTTTTTATTTTTAAGGGTTAAAGTATCTGTTTTGCAATAAGCAGCAATGTATTCGCATTGACCTGTTTCATTCATATAAAAAGAGCGACCATCAAAAACGAGTTCGTCTTGCCCACCGACTTGATTTAAGTACAGGGCTTTGCAATGGTGTTCTTTGCAAACCGATTCCAGGCGTTCTAGGCGTTGTTCTTGTTTTCCAATCGCATAAGGGGAGGCATTGCTAATCAGTAATAAATCGGCACCGTCTTTGACCGCCATTTCAACGACTGAGTCAGTCCAAATATCTTCACAGATGAGTAGTCCAACACGCATACCGCTACAGTTAAGGGTAGTTGGGGTTGTGCCGGGTTCAAAATAGCGTTTTTCATCAAAAACGGTGTAGTTAGGGAGTGCTTGTTTTCGATAAGTCGCGATGATTTGATGGTGTTGAATAACGCTGAGCTGGTTATAGCGGTGCCCTGCATCAAGTTCTGGGTGCCCTAGAATAATCGTTTGTTTCGCTTGAGATTCTGCAGCGATCTGTTGAATTCCCTGCTTAATTTGGTCATAAAGATCCGTCCTATATAGTAAGTCTTCTGGTGGATAGCCGGTAAGACTGAGTTCTGGGAATAAAATGAGGTCCGCATCGGGGTTTGCTGCGATGTGTTTTAGTATCATTTCGGTATTGGCTCGGACTGCGCCAACAGTTGGATTCATTTGAATAGCGGCGAGCTTGAGAGGCATATGAACTCCTAAATAATCAATGCAGCTAAGACGTTTCGAGATTCAGCAAAAAGTGCGACGAAAGAGCGGCAAGCAGCCCCAGTGTCCATGCACTCCACGCCGATTCCTTGATTATGTAAAGGGGCAAGTGTTCTTGCGCTTGGAAATTGAAAGTGGGGGCCAGTGCCTAATAGTACAATAGTTGGTTTTTGCTCAATAATGAGGTTGAAATCGTCATGCGAGAGTTCTTCGATCAATCGAGGTCTCCATTCAATAACCTTTTGTTGGCTATTGATGAGGACACTGCGAGTGATACGTCGATCATCCTTCAGTAGTAGGGTTCCCTCGCCATATGCGCGAATACAGCAGGGCATTTGATTGTCTTCATTCAGTGCCATCGAGGAGCCTCCAGATTCCGATTTGTCACATACTACCGTTATCGGGCTTATTTTTATAGAAAAAAGGTTGTTGGGCCTACGTATGGAAGATTTCACGTTAAAAATCAATAAAAAGATAGATTATTCTTAGCATTCTCAGAATAAGTCAGGATGCGGATAAAGGAAGATAGCTTAAATTACGAGCCCACTCCCTTCATTGCGAGAAGGGCTGTAAGTCCGAAAAAGTTAAGTCTCCAGCCTCTGGGTTGATTGTTGTCTGGATTGCTGTATTTGCAGAGTTGATAAGGCCTAAGCAATGCGTTATCTTAGACCAATAATGCAGTGCTCATTAAGTAACAGTGAAGATTATACATGAAGAGACTA